>JBPOHM010000130.1:0-3141 GCA_052035585.1 Bacillota bacterium | reverse complement strand
AATGTTCTCTAAAATATTCGTCCTTTTTTATAAATGCTATAGGGTTTATTTTATAATTTAAAACATTAAAAGCATAATCAACAAAACCTGTTAAGAAAATGATTTCATGATTCTGATTTTTTCCCCTGCGAATTATGCTAGCTATTTCAATCCCATCATAATCGTCATTAAGCTCTATATCTAATATAAAAACTGTTTTTATATTGTTATCACTTTCATTTTCTTTGTAATCAGAAAATTTACCAAAGCTTTTTACAATATATTGAAAATCATTATCAAAGCTCTGATTTATTGTAGCTTCAACCATTTCTCTGATTTCCTTATCATCATCAATAATAACAAAATTAAACATGATAGCCTCCATAGAATAAGATAAGTTATATATTAGTATACATATGGACATTATATCACAATAAGTAATATTTTTACAATAATATAATACGCTTTCCTATACATAAATAAGAAAAGCGTATTATGCACCAGCAGAATTATCATTATACCACCATATTTGAATAGTAGCATTATCATTTTGCGGGCTACAAGATGTTAACACCATAATAATGGTCATCATAAATAAAATAATTGCTATTATTTTTTTCATATTATACTCCACCTTTGATTATAAAAATTTTTACTTTTTAAAATTATACAATATTTTTATTAGCTTGTGTGTAAAAGGACATGAAAAGCAAAAAAAAGACATCAAAAAGTAAAAAATTACTAAAATGATATTACTCACTTTAGTAACTTTTTACTTATAGGAAAAAAGCAACACTATTTATAACATTTTATAAGCATAATACTACAATTTTAAAAGGTGTTGTATGAGCAGGAATGCTCCTTGTGCTAGGGCCATAAATTACAATCAAATTATGATTTTCAATATTGTCATAAAACTCTTGATTATTTACAAGAACAATCTTTGTTTGCATTGAAGGTATAATTTTTAACATACCATCACTACTCACCAATTGATTGTTAAAATGATCTACCTTTACATTGATATTAAACATATCCTTAACTATTACAATTGCTTGAATCTGCATTGGGTATATTAGAGGTACTGGTGCATCTGCATTATAATATCCTGTTATCATATCTCCTACTGATACCATTGCATACTCTACAAAATATGTAAAAGGTGAAACAACAAAATTTACTATATTTCTATCTCTAGTTTGCACTGTGATTAATCTATAGCAGCCTGATGTTTCTTCGTTTCCTGTCCAAAAATCATTTATTGCTTTTACAACCCCATAAAACGAACCAAATTTTATCATATAATATTCCTCCATATAAACATTTGATATTATCATATGCTTTAGCAGGATTATATGTTAAATAATATCTATGCTTTTGGAAAAATTACTGTAAATCGGCTACCTTTTCCTTCTGTGCTTTCAACAAATATTTTACCTCTATGAGCTTCTACAATAGATTTTGCTATAGTAAGGCCAATTCCTGCACCACCAGTTTTTCTATTACGTGACTGGTCAGTTCTATAAAATCTTTCAAAAATATAGCTTAAATCCTTTTTGGAAATACCAATTCCATTATCCTCAACAATCACAATACCATTAACTATATCATCCGTAACTACAACCTTAATATGACCATTACTCTGTGTATATTTAATAGCGTTTGATAATAGGTTAGTAATTACTTGAATAATTCTATCTTTATCAGCCTTAATATTGCAATTAACTCCTTCTTGGCTTATGGTTATATTTTTATTATAAGCTTCCTTTTCGAAATTTTTACAAACTGTCTGAGTTATTTCTAATAAATCAACATTATCAATATTTAGCTTCAAATTTTCTTGTTCAAGCTTGGCTAGACGGTCTAAGTCAGCTATAAGATTACTAAGCCTATTAACCTCTTCAACACAGCTATTTAGTCTTTCTGGTGTTGCATCCCATAATCCCTCTACCATAGCCTCCAAATGTGAACGAATTGCTGTTAGAGGTGTACGTAGCTCATGTGCTATATCCGCAGTTAATTGCTTTCTATGTTGCTCTTGTCTATCCAAGGTGTAAGCCATATCATTAATTGACGATATAAGCATATCTAATTCCTTTGTTTTTGATTTACTCTCAAACCTAATACTATAATCACCACTAGAAATTTGCTTTGCTATTTCAGCTGTTTTAGTTATTGGACGTGATATTTTATGAGCAAATAAACCACCTGCAACAATAGAAACTACACAAAAAATAATTCCTATTAATATAAATATATAATTAAGCTTGCTTATAAATTGGAACTCATCCTCACTAAAAAAATATGGTCCATAAGCCTTAATATTAACTACACCTATTTTCTGATTACCATTTATCAAATCATAAGTGTAGGTCATAAAGCTACCACCACTATTTCTTTTATCCATACGCTCAGTAATTTCCTTCATTATTTGCTTACATAAAGCCATATCATGATGTTCGGCATCCCAAATCATATCCCCAGATGTATTAAAAACTGTTAAAACATAACCATCATATAAGGAATACATTCCAATTGAATGCAAGCTGTCTTCATCCCAACTCTTTTTTAAAGGCTCATATGTTTTTTGTAAATCATCTACAATTTTTTCGCGTCGTATTTGCTCTTGCTTAGTTATATACTTTTCAAATTGATTATTAACAGCTACAGTAGAATATAAGCTCACAAGTACTACAACAACAAGAACTATTATCATTATATATGTAGATAACTGGAAATGTAAGCTTCTTGTCAACTTAAATCCCCTCCAAACTTATATCCTAATCCATGTACAGTTAAAATATAAACAGGATTTTTAGGGTCATCTTCTGTTTTCTGTCTAATATTTTTTATATGACTATCTATAGCTCTATCATATCCATCAAAGTCACTTCCTAAAGCTAAGCTAATTAGCTCTTCTCGAGTAAAAACCTTTCCTGGATATTTTATAAGGACCGATAGTATTTTAAGCTCTGTTGGCGTAAGAGTTATGTTCTTGCCCTTTTTAAGCACTATAGCTTTTTCAAAATCTATTACTAAATCGCCATTAAACAATGAATAATATGTGGATAAAGGAACAAGCTCATCAGATGTTCTCCTAAGCAAAGCCTCTACACGTGCATAAAGCTCCTTTAATCCAAATGGTTTTGTAATATAATCATC
>JBPOHM010000234.1:0-2663 GCA_052035585.1 Bacillota bacterium | reverse complement strand
CTGCAGCATATATGTGTAAATAATAAGTGTATAAAAAAACGATGAAATTAATTTCATCGTTTTTTTATACACTTATTATTTACACATATATGCTGCAGTTCTTACTAATTGAGCTGTGTAAGACATTTCATTGTCATACCAAGCAAGTATTTTAACCATTTGTTTACCATCAACCTCTAATATCTTTGTAGATAATCCATCAACAGTACTTCCGTGATAGCTTCCTACTATATCACTTGATACTATAGGATCCTCTGTATATCCTAAGGTTTCATTTGAAGCGTCTTTAAATGCCTTGTTTATTTCTTCAACTGATGTATTGTTTTTCAACTCTACAACTAAATCTATTACTGAACCTGTTATAGTTGGAACTCTTAAGCTTATACCATCCAATTTACCATTTAATTCTGGCAAAACTAAGCCTATAGCTGATGCTGCTCCAGTAGATGCTGGAATAATATTTGTTGCTGCTGCACGACCACGTCTTGAATATATTCCTTTTTTATTTGAGTTATCAACTAAATTTTGATCATTTGTATATGCATGTACTGTAGTCATATATCCTTTAACTATACCAAAATTATCATTTAAAACTTTTGCAACTGGTGCTAAGCAGTTAGTTGTACACGATGCTCCAGATACTACCTTATCTTCTTCAGTTAAAACATCATGATTTACATTATAAACTACAGTTTTTAAATCACCCTTACCAGGTGCAGAAATTAATACTTTTTTAGCTCCAGCTTCTATATGCTTTTCTGCATCTTCTTTTTTAGTAAATTTACCCGAACACTCTAAAACTAAGTCAATATTTAATTCCTTCCAAGGACAAGTTAAAGGATCTCTTTCTGCAGAAACCTTTATTTCCCTGCCATCAACTATTATAGAATTCTCAGTATGAGAAATTTTATCTATTTTATAATTTCCATGAGCAGAATCATATTTTAATAAATATGCTAATGTTTCTGCTCCAGAAGAAGTATTAATTGCTACAACATCAAAGTCTTTACTATCTAGCATTAGTCTGCAAGCTAACCTTCCTATTCTACCAAATCCGTTTATTGCTACTCTTATCATAATCTCCTCCAGAATATTGTATATGCATAGTAAAACTAAATTATCATTTCACAATAATTTAGTTTTCCATTTAAAGAATCCTTCAGATTCTTATCATAGAAAATGAAAATTTAGAACTTCATACTCTCTTTTATCTGAGATTTGATACTTAGTATCTTTTCATCTGTATTTAAGCTACTTTTTCATTTAGTATGTACTATTTCCCCCTAATCCATCATATATTATAACACATATTTTATATAATGCAACATAATTAATAAGTTATTATTGAATTCAAGCTAAATTAACTTAAGTTGAAATCGTTTTATAATTAAAAAAGATTGTAAATTTTTATACAATCTTTTGTTTTTATCAATTTTATATTTAAATTTCAAGTAATTAGAATCTTCTTCTCATTGATGAAGCAGGTATCATCATTTCATCTCTATATTTAGCAACAGTTCTTCTAGATATATTAATACCCTTATTAGCAAGTAAATCTGCTATTTTTTGGTCACTCAATGGTTTAACAGAATTTTCCTGCTCTATCATTTCTTTAATTTGTGATTTAACACTAGTTGATGAGACTCCAGTACTACTATTTTCATCACTTATACTGCTTGTAAAAAAGTATTTGAGTTCAAATAATCCACGTGGAGTTTGAACATACTTACCATTTGTTGCACGACTTACTGTTGACTCATGAACAGAAATATCCTCGGCAACATCTCTTAAAATTAAAGGCTTTAAAGCACCATCTACACTATCAAAAAAGCTTCTTTGGAACTTTAAAATAGACTCTACAACCTTATATAATGTTGTTCTTCTTTGCTCTATACTCTTTATTAACCACATTGAAGAATTCAATTTATCAGTTAAAAACTTACTAGCCTCTTTATCATCTATTTCATTAGCTAGCTGCTTATAATAGCTACTTATAGATAAAATAGGCAAATTACTATCATTAATTATTATAACATAATCATCATTTATCTTTTCTATAGTAACATCTGGAACTATATATCTAATATTATCACTATCAACAATAAATCCTCTGGCTGGCTTCGGTTCAAGCATTTTAATAATATCACATATACTTTGAACTCTTTGCACTGGAATTCCAAGCTCCTTAGAAATTTTCTGCATCTTGTTTGTTGCTATATCATCTAAATATTTATCAACAATCACATAAGCATTTCTGTCCTGAATACCCTTTTCCTTTAGCTGTATCATCAAGCATTCACTTAAATTTCTAGCTCCAACTCCTACTGGATCAAAGCTTTGTAATAAATGTAAAGTTTTTTCAACATCTATATAGCTTTCATTAATTTGTAAGCATATATCTTGAATACTACAAGCTAAGTAACCTTTATTATCTAATGATTCTATTAAAAACTCACCTATTTTTCTTTCCTTTTCATTTTTTGCAGACACACCAAGCTGTAGCATAAGATGCTCTTTAAGAGATGCTTTTTTTGAAGTATAGCTTTCAAAGGACTGTCTATTCTCAGCATCTGTTGCTATTTCATTAATTTTATAACTTATGTCATCATACTTCTCAACAACTTCCTTCCAATCAATCTTTTCATTAGAAGTATCGTTATCTG
>JBPOHM010000337.1:0-13080 GCA_052035585.1 Bacillota bacterium | reverse complement strand
GGTGATACAACTCCTGGAGACACAGATACAACTCCTGGTGATACAACTCCTGGAGACACAGATACAACAACTCCTGTATACATAGAGACGGGTAATGATACTTCAGAACCAGGTGATGATACAACAGAGGGTGATAAAACACCGACATAATATTGTAAACTTATAAAACCTTTAATTTTTGATAAAATACACATATTTTAAAAAGTGATTTTATTTAAATAATTAGAGGTTTTTTTATTTATTAACTTGTGGTATAATATCTTCGAATAGAGTTTATGTAAATAATTTTATTTTTCTGGTTGCTATATCAGATTAAATATTATTTATAATATTACGGAGGAATTATGAAAAAAATTATTATAACTGGAAACGATTTAACATTAAAGGACTTAGTTGATGTTTGTAGAAATTATGTGCTTGTAGAGCTTGCAGATTCAGCTAAGGATAGAGTTTTAAAGTCACGAAAAATAGTAGATGATTTTGTTGAGAATGAAAAGGTTGTGTATGGAATTACAACAGGCTTCGGAAAGTTTAGTGATGTTAGTATTTCTAAGGAAGAATCAAAGCTATTACAAAAGAACCTTATTATTACTCATGCAGTAGGAGCAGGTAATCCTTTTGACACTGAGATAGTAAGGGGCATAATGCTTTTAAGAATTAATAACTTAGCAAAGGGATATTCAGGAGCAAAGCTAGAAACTATACAAACATTTATAGATATGCTTAATAAAAGAGTACATCCAATAGTACCAGAAAAGGGTTCATTAGGAGCAAGTGGTGATTTAGCACCATTATCACATGTTGTGTTACCAATGATAGGTCTTGGACAAGCGGAATATAATGGTGAAGTGTTGGATGGAGCAGAAGCTATGAAAAGAGCTGGAATTCCAACTATTGAGTTAACATCAAAGGAAGGACTTGCACTTATAAATGGTACACAGGTTATGACATCGGTTGGTGCTTTAGCCTTATATGATGCTTTAAACTTAGTAAAGGCTGCGGATATAGCTGCTGCACTTAGCTTTGAAGCACACAATGGAGTAGTGAATGCACTAGACCATAAGGTACATGATGTTAGACCACACAAAGGTCAACAGGACAGTGCTAGAATATTATTACAATTATTACAAGATAGCAAAATGACTACACAGCAAGGTGAAGTAAGGGTACAGGATGCTTATTCATTAAGATGTACACCTCAGGTTCATGGTGCTAGTAAGGATGCCATAAATTATGTAAAGGAAAGAGTTGAAATAGAAATGAACTCTGTTACTGACAATCCAATTATATTCCCTGAAACTTTAGAAGGAATATCTGGAGGTAACTTCCATGGTCAACCGATGGCACTTAGCTTTGACTTCTTAGGTATAGCTTTATCAGAGCTTGCAAACATTTCAGAAAGAAGATTAGAAAGATTAGTTAATCCAGCATTAAGTGGACTTCCTGCATTCTTAGTAGAAAATGGTGGTTTAAATTCAGGCTTTATGATAGTTCAATATTCAGCAGCAGCATTAGTATCTGAAAATAAAATATTAGCTCATCCTGCAAGTGTTGACAGCATACCTTCTTCTGCAAATCAAGAGGATCATGTTTCTATGGGAACAATTGCAGCAAGAAAAGCTAGAGAAATTATGCAAAATGTAAGAAGAGTAATAGCAATGGAAATGATGTGTGCTTGTCAAGCTATAGATTTAAGAGGTAACAAGGGCTTAGGAAAGGGTACAGAGGCTGCTTATAAGGTTTTAAGAAATGTATGTACTAAGCTTGAAGAAGACAGAGCTTTATATGAAGATATAAATAAATGCGAAGAGATAATTATAACAGAAGAAGTTATAAAGGAAGTTGAAAAGGCTGCTGGAGAAATCTGCTTCTAATGAAAATTAGTTAAAGAAAGTTACTTAAATATGTGTGATTGCTTAAATAAGGTGAAAATATGAATTTGATTGAAATTACAAAGGATTGCTATTTATATCATTCTGAAAATATTGAATTAATAGGATTAGTTTCAAATATCTTTTTTAATGAAGGAAGAAAAAAAAGATATTTGGAGTTCTATGACTTAAATTTCATTGAAGAAATTAAAAGAAAATATAGATTTTTGAATGATATTTTAAATGAACTAAATAGCCATGGAATGTCAATTTTAGAATTGTTGTTTAATAATAAAAGTGCTAATAACAATAAAGACTTTCCTATAGATGATTTTCAAAGTCTAGATGATTATGAAAAGCACCTTTTAAGCATGGAGCCAGATGACTTCTTTTACACATATTTTGCTGAGTATATAGATAAGGATTTTATTAAGGATGCCTTATCAGATGTTCAAAAGCTAAGCGAATTATATGATAAAAACTCTTATATAACTAAAAGCTTTATTGGACTTAAAACATTTTTTGATAATAGAGAAATGTATATTAAAGATTTCTTTAGTTGTGCTAGAGATTTAAAAGGTACTCAGTTTAATAATGGAATTAAATACCTTGAAGGTATTTTGCTAGAAGAGAAGCAAAAACTTGAAAAAATGTTAAAAAAGGATGTTCCGCTAGAGGTATCTCAGCAAATAATGGGAAAAACCTTCCATAATAGAGGACCATATAATAAATTTATTTTTATGCCAAGCATATTTTTACCATATAGGGCTATTAGATTTTTCTATGATTATCAAATATTGATTTACTCTATAGGAAACGATGAATTTACAAGTGCTGATGCTATTAACAAGCTTAAGGCTATATCTGATGAAAGTAGATTAAAAATCTTAGAAATTTTAAGAAAAAATGGTCCAATGATAGGAAAGGATTTAGCTAAAAGCTTAAATATTGCTAACTCAACTCTTTCTCATCATATAGAGCAATTGAGCTTAGCAGGATTTTTGAACGAAGAAAGAGTTAAAAATTCAAAATACTATAGTATAAATTCAAACTCCCTAGATGCTCTTGTTGAGTATTTAAATAAGCTAAAAATGAATAATAATTAATGAATTAAACTTATTACTACCAAAATCATTGAATTTTGGTAGTTTTTTTATGCAAAGGAAATTTATAATTATAATATATTGACAAAAAATCAAAACAAGATTATACTATGATTATCTAATTAGATAAGTAACGAAATATTAATTATTATATTAATGAGGGGATGAAAAAATGCAAAATGTAATTGAATTAAAAGACCTTAAACGTGAATTTGTTGTAACTAAGGGCTGGATAAAAAGAAAGAAGGAAATTGTTAAAGCTGTTGATGGAATTTCTTTTGAAGTTAAAAAGGGTGAGATATTTGGACTTTTAGGACAAAATGGTGCTGGAAAAACAACTATTATAAAAATGCTTATAACATTACTTGCACCTAGCTCTGGAACCTGTAAGGTTCTTGGTTACAATGCATATGGTGAAGAAAAGAAGTTTAGAGATAAAATAAATTTTATCTTCGGTGGTGAGATGGGTGTTTATAGAAGATTATCAGCAAGAGATAATCTAAAATATTTTGCTAATTTGTATTATATGGATGAAGAAAAAGCAAATAAGCAAATTGATAAATTATTAGAGCTAGTAAATTTAAAGGAAAAGGCAGATGTACTAGTAGAGACTTTTTCAAAAGGTATGGTACAAAGACTTCAAATTGCAAGAGGTCTTATAAATGATCCTGATATCATTTTTATGGATGAGCCTACTATAGGTTTAGATCCATTTGGTGCAAAGATACTAAGAGAAATTATAAGAAAGTTAAAATCAGAGGGCAAAACTATATTGCTAACTACACATTATCTATATGAGGCTGATGAGCTGTGTGACAGAATAGCTATAATAAATAATGGACATCTAGTAGCGCTTGGAACACCACAGGAATTAAGAAGTGTAATAAGTGGAACTAGTACTATAGAAATAGTTTTAGATAGATTAGATGATGAGGTTTTAGGAAATATTGAGAAGCTACAAGGAGTATGTTCTGTAGAAAAAACAGATGCTGAAAAGGGTGTTAAGCTTACTATAAAGTATTTAGATAGTGAAGATATAAGTGGAAATATATTAAACTCATTAAATGGATTAAAAATAATGTCCTTTAATCGTAAAGACTTAACTCTTGAGGATGTATATATTAAGCTTGTGGAGGCATCACGATGAAAAAAATAAAGGTTCTATGGTCAACTATGACATTGCAGATGAAAAATTCATTTGTCCGTCCAATGTTTAGATTTTGCCTATTAGCAAATCCATTAGTAAATGCAATACTTTTATATGAGATGTTTATGAATTCTGGACAAAGTAATTTTATAAATTATGTTATATTAGGTTCTGGACTCATGGGTATTTGGAGCTGTATTTGCTTTTCTTCAGCTGGAGACATTAACAGAGAAAGATGGTTTGGAACCTTGTCAATAATCTATACAAGTCCAGCTGATTTTAGATTGATAATTATAGGTAAAATATTTGGTAATACAATTTTATCATTAATAAGCTTTGCTGTTTCATTTACTGTAGCAATGCTATTCTTTAAAGGTAGCTTCATGGCACCACATATTATTCAATTTTTAATAGCATTTATTTCAATGATAATTTGTTTTACTGTTGTATCAATACTATTAGCTTATTTATTGACATTATCAAGAAAAACAACATTGTATATGAATCTAATAGAGTATCCAATAATTCTTGTTTGTGGATTTGTATTTCCAGTAGATATTTTACCAATCTGGGTACAAAAAATAAGCTATTCTCTACCACCTACCTGGGCAGTAAAGCTTTTAAGGATGTGTGTTGCAGGTGGAGTTGAAGCATCAGTATTTTTAGATACCTTCTATAAGCTTAGCTTTACAACAGCAATTTATGCAGTAATTGTAATACTATTATATAAGATAATAGATAAACAGGTTAGAATACTTGGAACCTTAGAAATGCAATAAAAGAAAGGATTATATATTATGAAGAGATTTTTTAGTCAAGCATGGTTAAGCTTTAAAACTAGATATGCAGTAATATCTTTTGAGGAATTTATATTTTTAGAAACCTTGTATCCATTAGTAACTTTATCCTTTTATTGTATACTTGCAGCTTATAGCTTCAATACAAGTAATCTTGCAAAATGGGTTGTAGGTAATTCATTTTTACTTTGTACAAATACATGTATATTTATTTTAGGTAGAGCTTTTGAAGGAGAAAGATATTCTGGAAGAATTAGATCACTAATTATTTCTCCAGTAAATAAATTATTAATAGTATTGGAAAAGGGGATATTCCCAGCTATAGTTTCCATTATAACTGTTTTCTTTGGATTTATGATAGGAAGCTTACTATTCGGAGTTGATTTTACATCAATAAATTTAGGTATATTTTTAGTTGTAATAATAGTTGGGATGTTCTCAATTACAGGATTTTCATTATTTTTATCATCCTTTGGACTGATAACAGATTCAATGCATTTCATTTTAAACCTAGTAGCTAATATTTTAATAATATTTAGTGGAGCTAACTTTCCAATATCTCAGCTTCCACAAGCATTACAAATAATATCAAGAATAATACCATTAACAAGAAGTATAGAAGCGGCAAATATGCTTTTTAGTACGTATGATACAAGCAAATTTGTTTGGCTTTTATTTACAGAAGCTATATTAGGTATTATATTTTATATAACTAGCTATTTTGTAATCCAAATAGCAGAAAAAATAGCTAAGAAAAACGCAACATTGGAGCTGTTTTAAATACTTAAGAATATTTGTCGAATTATGTCGAATATAGTCGATTGAAATTTATTGAAAAATTATTATCAATGAAATATAATAAAGATAGACAAATTCTACAAAAATAGAATTTAATGGTTATCGGTAAATAAAGGGGAGAGAAAAGCACTGGTCGAGTGCTTTTTCTCTGCCCTTTTAATTTTTTTATTTTTTTGAAGTTTTTTGGTAGATTATTATTTATGGACAAATGAATTACACTGATATATAATATTATCAGTTATTATAAAAATAATTTTTTGACGAAGGAACAAAGTTTTCTATAATTCGTCTATATATGTGAGTGGGGTGGAAGAATGCAAGATTATGAACTTATACTTGTTAAAAAGAGTATAAGCGGCGATATTGATGCTTTTGAAGAGCTCATCAAGGATTATAAAAAGATGGCTTATAACATTGCATTAAGAGTTTTACGGAATAAAGAGGATGCTGAAGATATATCTCAAGAAGCTTTGATTAAGGTATTCAAAAATATAAGTTCATTTAATATGAAATCAAGCTTTAAGGTATGGCTATATAGAATAGTTATGAATACATGTCTTGATTTTAAAAGAAAGAAAAGTATTATATCATATTCTATTGACAAACCTCTTGAAAATGATGAAAGTGAAATGATGCAAGAGATAGCAGACAATACATATAATCCTGATATTGTTATTCAAAATGAGTTAGAGTCTCAAATGTTATATGAAAGTATTGACAGCTTGGATGATGACTTTAGAATTGTTATAGTGCTGAGAGATTTACAAGGTTTATCATATAAAGATATAGCCTCTGTTTTATCTTGCAATGAGGGAACTGTTAAATCAAGATTGAACAGAGCTAGAAATAAATTAAAAGAGATTATTACTAAAAAAATGTCGAATATTGAAAGTTAGGAGGTGTGAATTATGAATTGTGTAGAATTTAGAGAATTAATGGATGATTATTTAGACAGTGTTTCACAAAGCGATAAATGGGTTATGCAAATTGATAAGTATGAACAGGAAGCTTCAACACTAACAGATGAAAAGAAGAAGGAATTCGAAGAGCATATGGAAGCATGTTCTACTTGTAAAGCAGAATTTATTGCATATCAAAAAATGATTAACAGTATTCACGCCTTAAAGCCTGAGAAGCTACCAGAAGGGTATTGCAAGAGGTTAAATGAAAAATTAAAGGTTGCTAAAGTAGAAGTTGCTAGAAAGAAACGTATTAATTATACAAAGTACATTGGAATTGCTGCAGCATTTGTTTTGGTCTTCGTTGTTGGTATGTTTGCATTAAATAATATTGGTATGAACTTAAATAAATCAGAAAATATAGCTATGGATAAAAGTACTGGCGATGCAGCTCCTGCACCATCAGCTCCGAACTATGGTATGGCTGCAGTAGAAGATGCAAAAGCAATGGATGATGTATATTATACTCAAGATTATTATAATAAAGATGAGGCTAATGAAAAGGAATTACTTCTTGCATCAAAGGTGGCTATTCAAGAGAAAATTATTAAAACCGGAAGCTTAAATATAGAAACTTTAGAGTTTGATAAATTTGTTGAGAGCTTAAATCAAGAGATTAAAAATAATAATGGATATATAGAAAATAGTGAGATAATAATAAGATATAAGACAGAAACTAGGTCATATAGATATGCTAATTTTAATCTAAGAGTACCACAAGAGGTATTTGATAATATAATAATATTTATTGAAGAGGAATCTGAGGTAAGTAGAAAAAATATTAGTGAAAATGATGTAACAAAGAGCTATTATGACAAACAAAATATATTGACTAATTTAGAAATTCAAGAAAATAGACTAAGAGAGCTTTACAGCAAGGCAGAAAATATTACAGATATATTAGCTCTTGAAAATGAGATTAGACGTATAAGGACAGAAATAGATAGCTATAGTATTGATTTAAGAAATATTGATGATAGAGTAAGTATGTCAACTATTCAATTGAGTGTAACTGAGATAGAGGGCAATGAAATAAGCATTAAGGCAGAGGATGGATTATGGACTAGAGCTAAAAAGGGCTTCATTAGAACAGTTAATAATATATTAGATATGATACAGTCCATAGTTATTTGGATAATTTCATATAGTATAATAATAATTCCACTTATAGCTGTTGGAATTTTAACCTACAAGAGAATAAAGAAGAATAAAAAAAGCTAGCATTTTGTAAAAACAAACATCAAATGTAAGAATAATATTATTTCTTCGCAAAAAACTATAAAAAAGAGTGTTAAAAAACACTCTTTTATATTTACATATTAATAAAAATTAGTTACAATAGTATTATCAATGTTTTTATAATAGCATACTGGAAAGGACTGAGTAAAACAATGGAAAATACTAATATTTTTGAAAATCAAAAGAGTATCATAGATTTAAAGGCCGGAGAAAAGATAGATGCATTTGTTTTAATTAAGGATTATGGCTTAAAAAAAACAAGTGCTGGTAAGCAATATCTTGATTTAAATTTAGTAGATAAGACTGGTGAGATAAATGCAAAGGTTTGGGAAAATGCTAAGGAAAATGAAGAGATTATAAACAATAACAGCATTATAAAAATAAGAGGAGAAGTTATTGAGTGGGCTGGTTCATTACAGCTAAAAATTAGCAAAATAAGACTTCCCCTTGATAGTGAAAAAATAGAACTTTCATCACTTGTTCCAGCTGCTCCTATTAGTGCTAAGCTTATGATGGATGAGCTAATGACATTTATAAATAAGATTGAAGATAAGGAAATAAGAACACTTATACTAAATATTATTGCTAAGTATGAAAATGAATTAATGTATTTTCCAGCTGCTAAAACAAACCATCATTCCTATAGAAGTGGGCTTTTATATCACATTATTAGGATGCTAAGAGCAGGTGAAAAGCTTGCAATGGTATATGATAGTATTGATGCAGATTATATATATGCAGGTGTTATTTTGCATGATATATGCAAAATATTGGAAATGGATTCTAATGAATTAGGAATAGTTTCGGATTATACAATGGAAGGAAAGCTGTTAGGTCATATAATCCAAGGCATAAAAGAAATAGAGATAGAGGGAGAAAAGATAGGATTAGACAGAGAAAAAAGCATTGTGCTACAGCATATGATACTATCTCATCACTATGAACCGGAGTTTGGAAGTCCTAAAAAACCAATGACCTTAGAAGCAGAGATATTACATTATCTAGATATAATAGATGCTAGAGTTTTTGATTTCGAAAATGTATTAAAGGGTGTAAATGAAGGAGAGTTTTCTGATAAGGTATGGGTACTAGATAATAGAAATCTATACAAACTAAAAAATAGTAAAAAATCAACAATATAAAATAAATAAATAAAAGGATGGAGGAGCTTTTGGGATGAATATTATAGAAATAAACATAGGTAGCAGATTGTTCACAGTTAAGACAGATGAAAATGATGTGTATGTTAAGAAGATAGAAAAGTTTATAAATGAACAGCTTGATATGTTTGCGATGAATAAAAAATATAACGAAGCAGAGAAATTGATTTTTACCTCGTTTACAATTTCTGATAAGTATTTAAAGCTTTTAAAAGAAATAGATGAGTTAAAAGAAGATTATAAATTGCAAATTCAAGAATCTAAGGAAAAGATAATTTCTCTATATAAGGAAAATGAAGAGTTAAGAAATAAAATCGATAATATCATCAAAGAAAAGGATGAGCTAAGTGCATTAGTTAGTATGCAAAAAGATAATCAAGAAAAAAGCTTATCAACTATTGAAAATTTGGAAAAGCTTCTTAACGAAAAGGAACAAAAGCAAGTTCAGATTGAGATAGAATTAGAAGAGCTAAGAGCACAGACTGATAGCTTAAATGAGAAGTGTGTAGAGCTTAGTTTAGATAGAGAGAAGTTCTTAAATGATTTATCAAAAGTAGAGCAGGAGAAAAATGATCTAAATTCTAGAATTTCCAAGATGCTAGCAAGACTTAATGAAAAGGATAAAACAATATCTGAAAATGAGTTAACAATAAGTCAGCATAAGAAAACAATCAATGAATTAAGCCAAAAATTGAATGTGTTTAATGATAGTTCGAAAAAATATACAGATTCAATAAAGACATTGGAAGATGATAAAATAAAATTAACTGAAGAAATTGATATATTGAAGCAAAAATTAAGTGAAAAAGATGAGATAATTGGACAAAATTATAAGTTCATTGAAGAGCTAAAGATTTTAAAGGATGAAATAAGTAAAAAGCATGATAGAGTAGGAAATGAAAAGGAAAAATACTTAGAGGAGCTTCTCTTAGCTAATAGTGAAATAGAAAATCTCAAATTTACAATTAATGAAATGAACGAAAAGCTTAATAGAAAAGAAGCTGAAATCTATCAAAATTCTGTGTACATAGAAGAATTAAAAAAAGAAAATAGTGAATTGATGGGATTGTTAGACTCAGAGACATCTAGCAATAAATAAGTATTTTTCTATTTCAAGAAGGGAAAGATAATGATAATAGAAGTAGAACTTTAGCATGTTTTGTGAGAAAAGGAAGTGACAACTAATGAAGCAAAAATCTAAGAATGTCTTAGAGTTTAAAAAGATAATAGAGCAGGTAGAAAGCTTTGCTAAAACAGAGCAGGGTAAAGAAAAGGTAAGAAAAATAGACACTTCAGATGATTTGGAAGAAGTAAAACGGATGCAACAGGAAACTGCAGAGGCATATTCCTTGATAATGGAAAAAGGTAGAGCTCCATTTGCAGGAATTAGTGATATCAGAGAGTATGCTAAAAGAGCAGCATTAGGAGGATGTATATCTATCTCGGGCTTATTAAAGTGTGCTGACACTTTAAGAGCAGCAAGACTCCTTAAAAATCATATATTACTTAATAGAAAAGAAGAAAGAGTATATGAAATAATTGATAATTTAAGTCAAAATATATATACTGACAAGAGTATAGAGGATGAAATTTATTTTGTTATAATTTCTGAGGAAGAAATTTCAGATGATGCTAGTCCTGAATTAAAAAGGATACGTAAAGAGATTGCAATGAAAACCTCAGCGATAAAAAACAAAATAAACTCTATGGTAACATCACCAGAAACTTCGAAATACTTACAAGAGCATATTGTTACTATGAGAAATGATAGATATGTTCTTCCAGTTAGAGCAGAGTATCGTTCAATGGTAAAGGGTGTAGTTCATGATCAATCGTCAACTGGTGCAACACTATTTATCGAGCCTATGGCCATAGTTGAGATGACTGCTCAATTATCTATGCTTAAAATTGATGAAAAAAAAGAAATAGAAAGAATTTTATATCAGCTAAGTGGGATTGTAGCTGAAATTGAAGAGCAAATAAAGCTTAATCATGAGATATTAAGAGATTTAGATTATATGTTTGCTAAGGGTGAATATGCATTAAGCATAAATGCTATTATGCCTGAGTTAAATGATAAGGGGCATATTAGAATTAAAAATGGACGTCACCCTCTAATAGATAAGAATAAGATTGTTCCTATAAACATTTGGGTAGGAGATGATTTTACACAGCTTATAATAACAGGTCCAAATACTGGAGGAAAAACAGTAAGCCTAAAGACATTAGGATTATTTAGCTTGATGGCTATGGCAGGCTTGCATGTTCCAGCTGATTATGGAACTAACTTATCAACCTTTGATGCAGTATATGCTGATATAGGGGATGAGCAAAGCATAGAGCAAAGCTTAAGTACCTTCTCATCACATATGACTAATATTGTTAAGATTATGAAAGAGGTAACAAGTAGAAGCTTTGTACTATTTGATGAGCTTGGAGCTGGTACTGACCCTGATGAAGGTGCAGCTCTCGCTATGGCTATTCTTGATACTCTTAGAGAGAGAAAGATAGTTACTGCTGCTACAACACATTATAGTGAATTAAAGCTATATGCTTTAACAAATGAGGGTGTGTGCAATGGGAGTGTTGAATTTAGTTTAGAAACACTCAGCCCTACCTATAAGGTATTGATAGGTGTTCCTGGTAAATCAAATGCCTTTGCTATATCTAAAAAAATTGGTTTAAGTGATGATATAATTGCTAAGGCAAAAGCTATGATTGAAAAGGAAACAGTTCAATTTGAAGATGTATTAGCTAAAATAGAAAATGACAGAAGATATATTGAGCAAAAGAGAATAGAAATTGATAATTTGAAGAATGAGCATGATAAGCTATACAAGGAAGTGCTTGCAAGAGAAAAGAAAATTAATGATAAGAATAATAAAATTATTAATGAAGCTAATTATGAAGCAAGAAGAATACTTGAAGAGGCAAAAAAAGAAGCAGCTGAAATTATCAAAGAATTAAAGAAAATAAATCTTGATATGGATAGTGAAAGAAGTAAAAGGGTTTATGATTTAAGACAAAGCCTAAATGATAGAATGAAGGATCTTGATGACAAATTATTTGAAGATTTTAAAGCTGATATTGAACAGGAGCCTATAGATTCAAATGAGGAATTAAAGAAGGGTGACTATGTTTTAGTTAAAACGTTAAACCAAAAGGGATATATATTAGATATTGATAATTCTAATGTTGCAACTGTTCAAATAGGACTTCTAAAGATGAAGGCTAAATTAGATGAACTTGTAAAGATGCAGTCTGAAGAAGAAAAGAAGCAGGCTGTTAAAACTGGAAAAATGATTAAGCTTAGAACAAAATCGGTAAAGCCAAGCATCGATTTAAGAGGAATGAATCTTGATGAAGCATTAATGGAAATTGATAAATATTTAGATGATGCATATTTATCAGGTTTAAATGAGGTTTCAATCATTCATGGTAAGGGAACAGGCATATTGCGTGAAGGAATCAAGCAATATTTAAAATCACATAAATATGTAAAAGAATTCAGAGTTGGGAATTTCAATGAAGGTGGAGATGGCATAACAATTGTTTCGTTTTCCTAGTTTTTCCTAAATTTTTCTTACAGCAAATGTGACAATTTCAAGCTTTAATCGAATTTAGGCAAATTATGTAATAAAAATTTCCTTGACTTTCCTATAAAACTTAATTATAATACTCCTGTATGAAAAAGGAATAATTCATTTATGCTCTTTTTATTAATAAAATTTAAAGAGAGTAGATAGCAAGAATTATTTCTAGTAATATTTTCTTGACAACAGTGGAGAAATCAAAAAAATGAGAGAAACAGGAGAAAAGATGGAAAGCAAAAATATAAAACAATTCATCGGACTTGTGTTGTTTGTAACTTTGATTTCATATGTATTTTTATTCAAGCTAACTACGATTGCTGATGCTGAGATTATATCTCAGGAAGAATCAATTAAGCTGAGATTAAAAGAGGTTGTAAATACATATGAGTTTAATAGACCAACAGAAGTCATTG
>JBPOHM010000054.1:0-6962 GCA_052035585.1 Bacillota bacterium | reverse complement strand
ATTATTAAAGGAGAATTAATATGCAAGAAGTAATGGAGATTTTAAGTAATATTTTTTTAGTAGTAGGTGTTATGCTAACAGGTTTAGGTTTATTAATTTTTGCATCTAATTATGGCTCCTTTGACATGTTGAGTTATGGTTCTAAGCTTGTTTTTAATTTAATTTGTTCTGAGAAAAAGAGAAAAGAGTTTCACAAGCGTTATCCAGATTATTATGCATACTACACAGAAAAAAGACAAGTAAAAGTAAAATATAGTTATTTATTAAAAATAGGTATTGTTTTTATATTACTTTCAGTTTTATTTACAATTTTATTTTATATTGTATAGATATTAGCTTATTAGAAATTAAAATGCATATATAGATTAATTATAAAAAAGCAATATTATGTTTGTTAAAAAATATTGCTTTTTTTATATGTTAATATATTCCATGCTAAAATACTAATAAGTTAGGGGTGAATTTAAAATGAAAGAAACAAATTTTAGTATTAAGCCAGTTATAGAAGGAGAAATACTAGTGATTATATCATATGGTTTTTATAATAAAAATGGATATAAAAGTAAAATATTTTTTATTGAAGTAAAACCTAATTATACAATAGATAGTTGCACTTGTTTACGATAATATGCTATTATAAAGTTGTAATATTTGTATTAATATAAATTTTTTGGAGGTATAAAATAATATGAATATTCTGATAGCAGATGACGAGAGTGATATAAGAGAATTAATAAAAATAAGCCTTGAAGAAAATGGATACACTGTATTGACTGCCCAAAATGGAAAAGAAGCATGGGAAGTCTTATCAAAGCATGATGTTGACTTGGCAATATTAGATGTAATGATGCCAATTATGGATGGTTTTAATCTTCTTAGAAAAATAAGAGAAAATAGTACAATTCCTGTCATTTTTCTAACTGCAAGGACAGAAGACATGGATAAAGTATTGGGACTTGGCTTAGGGGCTGATGATTATATGGCTAAGCCTTTTTCAGTTGCTGAATTAATTGCTCGTGTTGCTGCACAATTGCGTCGTAGTAAAGAATATATGTCAGCTAAGGAAACAAATAAGACAATTTTAACATATGGAGAGTTAACAATAGATAAAGAGAAATGCTGTGTTTATAAGAACGGAAAGTTAGTTGATTTAGGTGCAAAGGAATATAAGCTATTATTATTCTTCATGGAAAATTTAGAGAGAGTATTCACAAAGCAACAGCTATATCATGCTGTTTGGGACGATGAGTTTTATTTTGATGATAATACTATAATGGTTCATATTAGTAGAATTAGAAGTCATATTGAAGACGATCCGCAAAAGCCAAAGTATTTAAAAACAATACGTGGTATAGGCTATAAGCTTCATTACATAGGTGATTAGTATGAAAGGGAAATTATCTAATCAATTTTTTATAAATTATCTTGTTATATTTATATTGGTTGTAATAGCAACGACAATTGCCTTTTCTTTATTATCCTTTTCTAGTACACTTGCATCTACAATGTTTGTAAAAAGCAAATACACAGCAAGCTCTATCATGAAGGATGACTACAAGCAAATTGATGCAAGTACTGTTGTTAAAAATGGTGGTATTGTTCAAATAGTTGATAAGAATTATCAAGTCGTTTTTGCAGATGGTAAGGATAAATTTTTAAAATCTCAAATGAGTGCTGCTGAGTTTACTGATTTTCTAACAAAAAGTAAAAGTATAGGAATAGCATATCACCATGATATCTTATATAATTCTAAAGGAGAGTTTTGGATAATAGTTAGCTTTCCAGCATCTATAAGGCTTGGTATTGATTTTGTATTTAATTCTAAAACAGAAAATGATGATTTTAATAAATCTATAATAATTTTTGGTACTACAATAATAGTATATTTATTATTGCTTGCTATGCTAAGTTATGTTTATTCAAAAATCTCAGCCTTGCAAATTACTAGACCTCTTAGAAAGCTTTGTGATGGGACAAGGCTTTTACGAGAAGGAGATTATTCTGCAAGAGTTGATTTGCGTTTAAAAAATGAATTTGCAGAGCTTCAAAATACATTTAATGATATGGCTGAAAGAATTGGAAATGAGATTGAGCTTAGAAAGAAATCAGAAAATGATAGAAAGCAATTGATATTAGATATATCACATGATCTTAAAAATCCAATGTCAAGCATACAGGGATATTCAGAGCTTTATCTTAATAAGCCAAGCATGCCTGAGCATGAAAGAAATAAATATATTGAAATCATTAATCAAAACAGTAAAAAAGCGAATAGCTTATTAAATGAATTATTTGAGCTTTCACAGCTAGATAGTCCAGAGTTTAAGTTAAAACTTGTTAAGACGGACATATGCGAATATTTAAGACAGCTATGTGGTGAGTTTATATTATCATTAGAGCAAGCAAAATTTAATTATGATATTGATATTCCAGAAAAGAGAATTTATGTACTAATTGATACAGAAAGATTTAAACGTATTATCCAAAATCTTATGGATAATGCTTTGCGATATAATCCTGAAGGTACGACAATTTTTGTTAAGCTAGAGGAAAAAGATAATCAGGCTATCATAACTTTTTGTGATGATGGACATGGTATTCCTAAGCATTTGTCTAAGGATATTTTAAAGCCTTTTGTTAGAGCTGATTTTTCACGTAATTCAAAAACAGGTGGTAGTGGCCTTGGACTTTCTATTGCTAGAAAAATTGCTATTGCTCATGGGGGAGAGCTTGAGCTAAATACTGATGAAGGAAAGGGCTGCAATTTTAAAATTACAATTCCAAAAATTTAAGGTAAATTTAATGTTGATATAAGTTCTATGACAGATTTATCTGATATTATAAAAGTGCATTTGAAATACAGCTGATTTTAATGACGGCTGAAATAATGTGTACATACGATTTATATAATGAATTTTTAGGAGGGATGAATCTGTATGAAAACTATGGACATTTTAGTAAAAATAAGAGAAAAGCATAATTTAACTCAAGATGAGATGGCGGAAAGACTATTTATTACTAGACAGGCAATTAGTAGATGGGAAACAGGAGAAACAGTACCGAATACAGAAACCTTAAAATTAATTTCTAAGGAATTTGATGTTTCTATTAATACTTTGTTAGGTTCTCCACAATCACTTGTTTGTCAATGCTGTGGAATGCCTTTAAGGGATGAATTTATGAGTAAAGAAATAGATGGCTCTTTTAATGAAGATTATTGCAAGGCTTGTTATTCAGAAGAAGAATTTACTTATAAAACATTGGATGAGCTAATGCTACGCCTTATTCCATATATGGCTAAAATGCTACAAAAAAGCGAAGAAGAAGTAAAAAAGATGCTTAATGAGCAATTGCCAAAATTAAAGTTTTGGAAAAACAATGATTTAATTCATCAAATCTAAAATTAACTAATTTTATTAAGAGGTGATTGCGATGAATTATGAACCAAGTTTATTAGAGATATTTTTAACAAAGATTGCATTTATATTATGTGGAAAATCTGTTTATGAGGAATTTGCAAATAGATTAAAGATAAGTGGAAAGGAAACTGTACTTGATTTTGGTTCTGGGTTAGGAACTGTTGGATTTTATGTTGCACGAAAGCTTACAGAAGGACAATTAATCTGTTATGATATCTCAAAACGTTGGATGAGCATTTGTCGCAAAACTCTTAGAAAATATAAAAATGTTAGTTTTTTGCAATCTGAATTTCCATCCTTTGCTGCAGATAGCTTTGATATAATTTTCTGCCATTTTGTTTTACATGATATTTCTAAAAATGAATTAGAAGGTATAATTCCTGTATTGGCAAATTCTCTTAAATTTAATGGTTCTTTAACTTTTTGTGAACCAATAAATGAAACAATAAAAATATTAAAAATAAAAAGATTGATTGAAAAAAATGGTCTTTCCTTAAAAGAAAGTCGCATAACTGATGTACCCTTAATGGGTAATGCACTTGAATGTGTGTATATTAAAAATATTATAAAATCTAATTAAAATATATGAAGGGAGTATTAATTATGAAAGAAACATTACAAAGTCATTTTCATAATTGGTTTGGTGTTTTATTTTTTATAGTAATTTATAGCCTAGTGCTTTTATTTATACCATTCTACAAAAAAATGGATACAAAACCTCGTAGTACCTATCTAGCATTTGTGATTGCTTTTGCAATTGAAATGCATGGTATACCGTTTAGTATGAATATTATCGCATGGCTTATAGGTAAGAATTTACCAGAGGGGATATTATGGGGACATACACTTATCTCTAAAATTGGCCATTTGGGTATGTATATAAATATAGGTCTTGCTATAATAGCATTAAGTCTAATTCTAAATGGTTGGTATAATATCTATAAAAAGTATTGGTCAAAGGAGCAAGGTAAAGGTGAGCTAGTAACAACAGGAGTATATAGATTCATTAGACATCCTCAATACACTGGTTTGTTGCTTTTATCACTAGGAATGTTGATAGAATGGGCGACACTACCTATGCTAATAATGTTTCCTATTATAGTTTTTATGTATGTAAGACTTGCAAAGCGTGAAGAAAAGGATATGATAGAAGAATTTGGTGCTGCTTATAAGCAATATATGGATAGAACTAAAATGTTTATACCATATATAGTTTAGGAGGAATAGACATGATTTTATATAATAGAAGGATTAAGCTTACTATTATCATTAGTTTAATTATAATTTTATTATCATCCTGTATTCCAACAAGGGGAAGCATAGTAATTCTTGAAAATGGTATGGGAACAGGCTTTACTATGGAATTTAATAAGTGGAGCGATAAGAATAAGTGTGAATTATCACTTGAAGAAGGTGATGTGTTACAATTTGAAATTATATGTGACAGTGGTGAAATTAACCTTATACTAAGTGGAAAACAGGGAAATGAGCCTTATGCGGGTAATTTGATAGAATCTAAAAGATTCACAGTAAAAATATCTGAGGATGATGATTATAAAATTCAGATAACAGGTAAAAATGCAAGTGGTAAGGTAATAGTTAAAAATCTAGGTAAACAACATTAGGAATAAAAAACCAGGAAAATGTGAATCAAAGTTCACTTTTCCTGGTTTTTTATTATAAAATATGAAATTTAATATTATAAAATTTTTAGAAATTTTTTATAGATAATCCTATATGCCACATTATTTTTTTAATCTCATTCTTAACCCATGATTCTGCTTCTAAAATTACATCCAATGAACTTAAAGCTTTTGGACTGTGTTTCAACATTATTTGTTCGTTAATATCAGCAATGTCTAAGAATTTAATTTTACCTTGTAAAAATAAATCAACACTTGCTTCATTTGCAGCATTCAAAACAGCAGGCATTGTACCTCCAGCCTTAAGTGCATCAGTAGCAAGTTTTAAACACTTGAATACATCAGTATCAGGTTTTTCAAATGTCAAACTACCAATATCTGTCAACGATAAGGATTTTAAATTATTAGGCATTCTATCAGGGTAAAAAAGTGCATATTGAATAGGAACTCTCATATTTGGCTCTCCAAGTTGAGCAATGATAGAGTGGTCTATATATTCTACAGCAGAGTGAATAATACTTTGTGGATGCACAACAATTTCTATTTTTTCAACAGGAATATCGAATAAAAACCTAGCTTCAATAAGCTCTAAGCCTTTATTCATTAGAGTAGCAGAGTCTATTGTTATCTTTTTACCCATAGACCAGTTAGGATGCTTTAAAGCTTGTTCTACAGTTACATTAGCTAAGTCCTCTAATTTATTTCCTCTAAATGGTCCTCCAGATGCAGTAATTATTAATTTGTTTATTTCCTCGTGCTTATTTGATGATATAGATTGGAAAATTGCACTATGTTCACTGTCAACAGGTAATATAGCAGCCTTGTGCTTTTTAGCTAAGCTCATTATATAATCGCCACCGGCAACAAGAGTTTCTTTGTTTGCTAGTGCTATAGTTTTTCCAAGCTTAATAGCTTCTATTGTTGGTTTTAAACCTACCATTCCTGAAACAGCAGTTACTACTATCTCTGCCTTGCTATGAGTTGCCACAGAAACTAGTCCGTTCATTTTTGCTACAATTTCTGTTTTGCAATCACTTGGTAGCATTTTTCTTAATTCTATTGCATTTTCTTCGTTCATTACTGCGCATAAATCAGGAGAAAACTCTAATATTTGACTTTTTAATAGCTCTATATTTTCATTACCAGATATCGCACAAACAGCCAATTTGTTTTTATTTTCTCTCACAACATCTAATGTCTGGGTTCCAATAGAGCCTGTTGAGCCTAATATGCTAATATATTTCATTCTTATATTCCTTTCATTTACAAACAACTATTATGTTATTTCAAAAAAATTTATAATTAAGTAGATTATACTATAATCAATATTAAAAATCAAATTATTCATAAAAATCATTTATTAATTAAGCTTGTCTTTTTTTGCTAGAGGAAAACTCAGCTACAAGTGAAGAAATGTCAGCTCAAGCAGTTGCTTTACGCTCTGAGGTTGAGAAATTTAAATTAAATGAAAAATTAGCAATCGCTAAATAAATTATTATAATAAAGCAGTTTGTTTAGTATTTACTTAATAAACTGCTTTTTTTATATTTGCTATATAAAAAACACTTGTCTTTTATATAACTACAAATGTATAATAAATAGGTAATAGAAAATACTTAGTATAAGTTTTGGAGGGGCGTATTTTGGATAAGTATTTAATAGTAAGTAAAGAGATATTACCAGAGGTATTTGATAAGGTTATTGAGGTTAGAAATTATATTAATGATGGTACAGCTAAAGGTATAAGTGAAGCTGTTAAAATGGTTGGAATAAGTAGAAGTACATATTATAAGTATAAGGATTTTGTTTTTTCACCATCAGACAATACAACTGGTAGGAAGGCAGTTATTGCATTGATGTTAAGACATAAAAGAGGTGTATTGTCAGAGGTTTTAAATAT
>JBPOHM010000172.1:0-3826 GCA_052035585.1 Bacillota bacterium | reverse complement strand
GTGGCTGCTCATGTAGGCTTTGCTGAAGAAATTGTAGATTTTCAGTTAAAACCAGAGGAGACATTTTTATATAGAGCTACTGATGGTAAAATGGATACTATAGCTAATATAGCTGATTTATTATCATTAAATAGTATTAGAGATAATTATTATCCTATAAAAACAACTCACGGAGAGCAATATATTAAATCATGTATAGTGGCTCCTATCAATATAAATGGTGAAGTATATGGCATGGTAAGTATAGATTCACTTGAAATTGATCCATTTAGTGATGATGATGTTAAATATATGGAGTTTATGAAAAACAGTATTGAGGTAGCTATATCTAATTATTTACTATATGAAGAAAGAATATATTTAGCAAATAGAGATAGCTTAACTAAGCTATACAATCGTGTATATATTGAAAATAAATTCGATAGAGTAAAAGAAAATGCTTTAAATGAAAATTCAAAATTCTATATTGTAATATTTGATATTGATAACCTAAAGTACATTAATGATAAATATGGACATAGTATAGGTGATTTAGTAATAACTAAAATTGCTAAGGAACTAAATCTTTTAGTTGGTGAAAATGATGTTTTAGCAAGAATTGGTGGAGATGAGTTTTTAGGAATATTCCATGAAAAGGATATAGATATATTATTTAATAAGGTTAAAAATGCTTTGATAAATGTTAATCAAAATACTGAGATAAATAATGTAAATATATCATGTTCATTTAGCTTTGGTATATCAACCTTTGGAGAAGATGGACAAGAATTTAGAGAATTGTTTAAAAAAGCAGATGAAAGAATGTATATAATAAAAAATCATAGAGAAACATTAAATAATTTAAATGAGTAGAATTTATACTTAAAGTAGAGCGAAACGAGTCGCTCTATTATATATATGATATGTATTCTATATAGAAAGATGAGCTATATTTGCTTATCTTTTTTTTGCTTCTAAGCATTCCTCTATTCGTGCTGTTTGAATACCCATTGTAGCAAGAGTAACTGCAATTTGATCAAAAACAGCTGCTAGTAGCTCTAGTTCAGATGCAGTTTTACCTTCTGCTATTGCAATAGCTAAAGTATTTACTAAGACTGCCAGTTCATCTGGACGGATCATATAATCACCCCATAATATAATATTCTAATCTAAATTTATTGATATAATTTTTATGAAATTTACTATTAATTAAAAATTTATTATATTGTTATTTTAGCTTCATTTTGTTAAAATAAGAGCAGTTATATTAGGTGGAGAATACAATGAATAAAATTAAGCTATCTGTAAGAGAGTTGGTTGGTTATGCTTATATGAGCGGTGATATAGGACAAGAGCCAATAAGTCCTGAGAGGGCATTAGAGGGTACTAGAATACATAAGCAAATACAAAGCCAAATGGGTAATGAGTATAAAAAAGAATATTATTTAAAGCATGAATTTTGCTATAAGGACATAGATTTTGAGATAGAAGGTAGAGCTGACGGTATTATAACTAATGAAAATTCAATAATTATCGATGAGATAAAATCTACTTATAAGCCAATTGAGTTGATAAATGAGTTTAACTATGACTATTCACACATGGCACAGGCACAGTGCTATGCTTATTTTTATTGTGTCAAGGAATCATTAGAACGCATATCTGTGCAAATTAGATATTGTAACATTGACACTGGGGAAGTTAAAGCTATTAAAAATGAGTATACAATTGATGAGCTTCAAGTAATTTTCTATGATTTAATAGATATCTATTTAGATTGGGCAAAGCTTAGAATAGAGCATTATGTTTCAAAGAGAGATACTATAGATGAAATAATGTTTCCCTTTGATAGCTATAGACAGGGGCAAAGAAATCTATTGGTCGCTGTTTATCAAACAATAAATAGTAAAAAGAAGCTATTTGTGCAAGCCCCAACTGGTGTAGGAAAAACAATATCTGTTCTTTTTCCAGCTATTAAGGCGTTAAATAGCAATAGTAACAGTAAAATATATTATTTAACAGCAAAGTCTTCAACAAAGCAAATGGCTGAGGATACAATAAAAAAGCTTCAGGATAGAGGTCTTAAGCTTAGAGCTACTGTTATCACTGCAAAGGAAAAGATATGCTGTAATGATACCTTTAATTGTGATGCTGAAGTATGCCCTTACGCAAAAGGCTATTATAATAAGCTGAATAAGGTTTTATTAAGTGCGATTAAGGCTGATTACCTATATAATAGAGAATATATTGATAAGATAGCAAAGGAATATACAGTTTGTCCTTTTGAAATAAGCTTAGAGCTTGCATATTCGTCAGATTTAGTAATTTGTGATTATAATTATTATTTTGATCCTAAGGTTGCTTTTAGAAGAGAGGATTTTCAAGATAACACAAATGATATTTTATTAATTGATGAAGCACATAATCTAGAGGATAGAACGAGAAATATGTATTCCTGTGAGTTAATAAAGGAAAAATATTATGAGGTATATAAAGAAGTAAAATCTATTGAGCACTTGGATAAAGCTATTGCAAAAAGCTTAAAAAATATAAATACTGAATTTATTGCACTAAGAAAAGAATTAAAGGCAGACAATGAAAGTAGTGAAGATAATGAGAGCAATGAAATAAATGATAATATATTTAAATCTAATAATAAGATATTAGAAGCTAGTCCAGAAAACCTATTAAAGGCTTTAAGAAGCTTTGTTGCTAAAACAGAAAAATGGATGAGTGATAAAAAGCAATATAAAAACGAGAAGCTAGAGGATTTATACTTTGAAAGTATGTTTTTTATTAAGCTTTCAGAAATCTATGATGAAAATTTCTGCTATTATTTAGAAAAAGCTTCAAACTCATTTAAGGTAAAAATATTTTTAATAAATACCTCTGAAATATTAAGGGATATATTAAAAAATGCATATTCTGCGATATTTTTCTCAGCAACCTTAACTCCTCTAAGATATTATAGACAGATTTTGGGTGGAGATGTAAAAGAGGATAAGCTACTTATGTTGGATTCACCTTTTGATATGGAAAGATTAAATTTAGTTATAAGTAGAAATTTGTCAATGAAATACAGCCTAAGGGACTATAATATAGATAAAATCTGCGAGTATATACATACTGTGGTAAGAAATAAAATAGGAAACTATATAGTTTTCTTCCCATCTTATACATTTCTAAACAAGGTATTAGAGATGTATGATAGCTTGTATGAAGATAAAAATGAAGAAATCCAATATATAAAAAATACTGCTCCTTTACAGGAAAGTGAACAGCTTGATATATTAGAGCAATTCTATAATAAAAGAAATGTTGTTTTATTTACTGTTGTTGGAGGAGTTTTTTCAGAAGGTATTAATCTGCCTAATGATATGTTGATAGGAACGATTGTAATAGGAACTGGTATACCGCAAATATCATTTGAAAGAAATTTGATAAAAGAATTTTTTGATAGAAAGTATAATTGTGGATATGATTTTGCTTATAAATATCCTGGCTTTAATAAAATTTTACAGTCTGTAGGAAGAGTTATTAGAACAGAAGAGGATAGAGGCTTGGCACTTTTATTAGATTCAAGACTAATGCAAAAAACATACTTGGAGTTATTTCCAAATCATTGGAAGCATTATAAGCAGGTGTATAATACAGAGCAATTGGAAAATATTTTAAAGGAATTTTGGGATGAAAATGACAAGGATAAATAAAAAAATATTCCAAAAAAGTAGGCTCTTTGTCAATAGTTGGGGTTATCAAATCCTAATAATTAATAAAGATACGAATTGTATTACCTATGGATATTAAGCTAGTACTAGCTTAATATCCATAATTTTTTAGTTCATTA
>JBPOHM010000002.1:0-12002 GCA_052035585.1 Bacillota bacterium | reverse complement strand
CTATTTGATTTGCGCAGATGGTGGCTTAAATTATTTAAATAGTATAGGTATAATACCAAATTTAATAGTAGGAGATTTTGATTCAGTAGATATAACTTTACTTGAAAAATATAAAGGTGTAAATACTAAGAAATTTCCACCAGAGAAAAATTTTACTGATACTGAAATTGCAATAGAAGAGGCTATTGCTAATGGATGTAGGGAAATTATTATTTTTGGTGCAACCGGGACAAGATTAGATCATACTATAGCTAATATCCTGCTTATTGAAAGATATATTAAAAAAGGTGTAAGCATTGAAATTGTTGATAATAACAACTTTATTTCGATACTGAATAAAGATATAAAAATAAATAAAAAAGAAGGGTATTATCTATCTATTGTTCCAATAACTGAATATATTGATGGAATAACTCTAAAAGGTATGAAATATCCATTGTATAATGTTAGAGTAGAAAGAGGTTCAACTCTTTGCATTAGTAATGAAATAATTGATGATATCGCAGAAATTAATATAAAAATTGGAACAGGACTTTTATTTTTGTCTAAAGATATATAAAATTTTTTAAATTACCTCTTGCAAAAGTTAAATAAATAGATTATAATTGACAAAAATATATATAGAAACAACGATGATAGGAAAAAGTAATATATAAAACAGGTCAAAGAGAGATGGTGTAAGGTGAGAGTCCATTACAATGCTATATATGAAGAACATCCTTGAGTATTCAACCGAAATGTAAAGAGTAGGCTTGAACGCATCCAAAGCGTTATTTGGTCAAGTGAACTTTTTTAATTTAATTAGAAAAGTTAATTTGGGTGGTACCGCGGAATTTTTAGCCCTTTCGTCCCTTGTTTTAGGATGAAAGGGCTTTTTAAATATAAAAAATCAAAAGAAAGGATAGGATATTAAAATGAAAGCAATTGATATTAAACAATTGTACAAAATCGCAGATGAATTATATGGTCAAGAAATTTGTGTTAATGGATGGATTAAAACCCTCAGAGATTCTAAAAGTTTTGGATTTATTGAATTAAATGATGGAACATTTTTTAAGAGTGTTCAGGTTGTATTTGAGGAAGGTTTAAATAATTTTGAAGAAGTAAAGAAATTTTCAACAGGTAGTGGTATTTCAGTAAAGGGTATACTTGTTAAAACACCTGAAGCTAAGCAACCATTTGAGATTAAAGCAACTGAAATTGTTTTGGAAGCTGCATCAAATAGTGAATATCCTCTTCAAAAGAAAAAGCACAGCTTTGAATATTTAAGAACTATTGCTCATTTAAGACCAAGAACTAATACTTTCTCAGCAGTGTTTAGAGTGCGTTCATTAGCAGCCTTTGCTATTCATAAGTTTTTCAATGAAAGAGGCTTTGTATATGCACATACTCCAATTATAACAGCAAGTGATGCTGAAGGTGCTGGAGAAATGTTTAGAGTTACTACTCTTGATTTAGAAAACCTAGAGAAAAAGGATGGAGTAGTTGATTATTCTAAAGACTTCTTTGCTAAATCTGCAAACCTAACAGTAAGTGGACAGCTAGAGGCTGAAACATTTGCATTAGCATTTAAGAACACTTATACCTTTGGACCTACATTTAGAGCTGAAAATTCAAACACTACAAGACATGCTTCAGAGTTTTGGATGATAGAGCCAGAAATTGCTTTTGCTGATATAAATGATGATATGAACCTAGCAGAAGATATGGTTAAGTATATAATTAAGTATGTTATGGAAAATGCTCCAGAAGAAATGGAGTTCTTCAACAATTTCATAGATAAAGGATTGTTTGATAGACTTAAAAACGTAGTAGAATCTGACTTTGGTAGAATTACTTATACTGAAGCTATAGAAATATTAAAGAAAAACAATGCAAATTTTGAATACCCAGTAGAATGGGGAACAGATATTCAAACAGAGCATGAGAGATATTTAGCTGAGCAAATATTTAAAAAGCCTGTTTTTGTTACTAACTATCCAAAGGATATAAAAGCATTCTATATGAGAATGAATGATGATGGTAAGACTGTTGCAGCTATGGACCTACTTGTTCCAGGTGTTGGAGAGATGATAGGTGGTTCGCAAAGAGAAGAAAGATATGATATGCTAATTAAACGTATGGAAGAAATGAACATACCAGCAGAAGAAATGTGGTGGTATTTAGATCTTAGAAAATACGGTGGAGTTAAGCATGCAGGCTATGGATTAGGCTTTGAAAGATTCTTAATGTACATCACAGGAATGACTAATATCAGAGACGTAATTCCATTCCCAAGAACTCCAAAAACAGCAGAGTTCTAATAAAAATTATATAAAAATATTAATTAATATATTGGATTTACATTATGGTAAATTTCTGATATATTAGAAATATATAGAAGCTATAGGTGTCAAGAAACTTTTAACAGATTTTTGACACCTATTTTATAAATTAAATAATAGAAAGGAAAGGATCAAGATATGAATAAAAATCCTGCTTTAAAAACCTTTATGAGTGCAGTTTGCATATTATTTATTATGTTAATTGTAACTGGAGCTTTAACCTACATAATACCAAATGGTGAATTTGATGCACAGACAATGACATATAAAGAGCTAGAAACTCGTGGCATACCTATAATAGATTGGATATTAGCACCAATTTTAGTGCTTGCTAGTGACTCTGGAACACTCGTTATTGCAATAATATTATTTCTTTTAATTGTAGCTGGCTCAATTAATGTATTAAAAGAAACAAAGTTAATTGAAGGTATTGTTGTTACTGTTGCGAAGAAATTTTCGAAAAATGAATTCTTATTATTAAGTATCCTTTCCTTTGTTTTTATGAGCTTAGGTGCATTTATAGGAATATTTGAAGAGGTTGTTCCATTGATTCCTCTTGTGATTATGCTATCAAGTAATATGGGTTGGGATGATATGACTGGGCTTGGAATTAGCTTACTTGCAACTGGATTGGGCTTTGCCGCAGCAGTATCAAATCCTTTTACAATTGGTGTAGCACAGGAATTAGCTGGATTGCCTATGTTTTCTGGTGCTTTATTAAGATTATTAGTATTTATATGTGTATATATTATTTTAATAGCATTTTTGTACAAGCATATGAAGAAAAATAGGGTAGGACAAGTTAAAGCTGAGCTTAGTGAAAATAATGATGTTCCTAAAAAAGCATATTCCTTCTTTACAATCCTAATGGTAATTATGCTTGTATTTATTGCTATTAGTCCATTTGTTTCAATATTTAGAGATTTGAGTATACCTATTATTGGACTTATATTTTTAATTGCAGCTGTTGGTGTAGGTATTATTATTAAAGGAAATTTCAAATGGGTAGCTAAGACCTTTGGCTCAGGAATTAAGGATATGCTTCCTGCAATTCTATTAATACTATTAGCTACAGGAATAAAGGAAGTAATGACTAAAGGACATATATTAGATACAGTATTATATTGGGTATCAAGAAATATAAGTAGTTTATCACCATTAGTAGCATTAATTGCATCCTTTATTTTAGTTATGATACTAAATTTCTTTGTTGGTTCAGGTAGTGCCAAAGCATTTATTTTAATGCCTTTATTAATGCCAATTATGGACATGCTAGGTGTTGGTAGGCAATTAGGTATATTGGCTTTCCAATTTGGAGATGGTTTTTCTAACGTTTTATATCCAACAAATGCAGTTGTATTAGTAAGCCTTGGCTTAGCTAAGGTTAGTTTTGGAAAGTGGTTTAAGTTTATATTACCTATACAAATAGTGTTATTTATAGTATCATTAGCATTTATTGCATTGGGATATTTTGTTGGATATGGTTTATAAATTATTTTGAGGAGAGGATAGATTATGATTTGGTATATAATTTTATCAATAATTGTATTATGGTTGTTTGTCATAATATTTAGAGCATTAAGATTTGTTCCTAATAAAGAGAATGATGTAGAAGTAATTAATGTTAATCCTGATGCTAAGAAAGCAGCAGAAAATCTATCAAAAATGATAGCTTGTAAAACTATTTCAAACACAGATAGAGAAAAGATTGATGTAGCAGAGTTTGAAAAATTTAAAGAGCTTATTATTAAGCAATATCCAAAGATAAATGAAGCTTGTGAAAGAATTGAACTTGGTTATACTGGTATTTTATATCGTTGGAAAGGGAAAAATACTGGTAATGAAACAGTTTTAATGTCTCATTATGATGTTGTACCAGTCAATGAAGAATTATGGTCTAAAGCCCCATTTGAGGGGATTATTGAAGATGGTACAATTTGGGGACGCGGTACTATTGATACAAAGAGTACATTGTGTGCGATAATGGAAGCGGCAGAGTATTTAATAAATCAAGGATATGTTCCTGAAAATGATATATATTTTTCATTCTCGGGTGATGAAGAGGTAAGTGGCGACTCTACGCCAAATATTGTTGAATATTTAAGAAGCAATGGAATAAAGCCTGCAATTGTAGTTGATGAGGGTGGAGCAGTTGTTGATGATGTGTTCCCAGGAGTATCGAGAACATGTGCTATGGTTGGACTTGGTGAAAAAGGCTATCTTGATTTAGAATTAAGTGCTACAGGAAGTGGAGGACATTCTTCTACACCACCACCAAATACTTTAATTGGTATTTTAGCTAAGGCAGCTGTAAGGATTGAGAAGAAACAATTTAAGGCACAGCTTTCTGAGCCAGTAAAGGAATTATTCAATACACTTGGTAGACATTCAAGCCTTGGATTAAAAATAATATTTGCAAACCTATGGTGCTTTATGCCTTTATTAGATTTTTTATTTAAACGTAAAGGTGGACAGTTAAATGCTTTAATTAGAACGACATGTGCAATAACTAAAGCTCAAGGAAGTAAATCATACAATGTTTTACCACCTTATGCAAGCTTAGGTGTAAACCTAAGATTAATGCAGCCAGATACTAAGGAAAGTGCTATATCATATATTAAAAAAGTAATAAATGACGATAGAATTTCAATAAAAACAGTAGAATGCACTGAGCCTTCTCCATGCTCGGATACTAAATCTAAGGAGTGGAATAAGCTATGTAATGTTATTAAACAAACATGGCAAGGAGTATTAATTTCACCTTATTTGATGCTTGGAGCGACAGATTCAAGACATTTTTGCAAGATTTGTGATAATGTATATAGATTTTCTCCTATGAAGCTGACAAATGAAGAGATAGGCTTAATGCATAGCAATGATGAAAGAATTAAAGTAGAAACATTAATGGAAGCTATTGCATTCTATATTAGACTTATGTTACAATGTTAGTTAGATGTATATATAATATGCATATTAAATTTATTGAAAGGTAGGCTAACTCATATGGTTATAAAGGAAAGAGTTCAAAAACTCCAAGAATTAATGAAGCAAAAAGGTATAGATGCTTATATTATACCAAGCTCAGATCCTCATCAAAGTGAATATGTAGCTGATCATTGGGGTTCAAGAAAATGGATAACTGGCTTTACTGGTTCAGCTGGAACAGCTGTTATTACATTAGAAAATGGAAATGTACTTTGGACGGATGGAAGATATTTTATACAGGCTGAAAAGCAAATAGAAGGTTCATCAATAGATTTATTTAAAATTGGAGAGCCATCAGTACCAACAATTGAAGAATGGCTAAAGAATAGCTTAAAGGATGGTGCCACTGTTGGCTTTGATGGTAAGGTTGTTTCTAAGACATTATTTGATAGCTTAGATATAGCTCTATGTTCAAAAGATGTTAAATTTAATTTAGATTATGATTTAATCGGAGAAATATGGGTTGATAGACCTAGTATACCTATGAGTGAAATCTTTTCATTAGATGTAAAATATACAGGTAAAAGTAGATTAGAAAAGATAAATGAAGTAAGAAAAAACATGAGTGCTAGATCTATTTCTCATTTTGTTCTTAGCTCATTAGATGATATAGCTTGGTTATTAAATATTAGAGGAAATGACGTTAAAAATAATCCAGTTACAATTTCATATGTGCTTTTATCAATGGATGAGACTATATTATTTATTGATTCTAAAAAGCTTACAAATGATATAAAGGCTGAGCTTGAGAAGGATGGCTTAACTCTAAAGGAATATAATGATTTAGACAAACACTTAAAAGCTTTAAATGCTAAAAATGTACTTACTTATGATCCTGATAAAATAAATATGTGGATTGTTAATTCAATACCAGCTGATGTTAGAAAGGTTGAGAGTCAAAACTATACTACAAAGTTGAAATCTATTAAAAATGAGGTTGAGCTTCAAAATATAAGAGAGACACATATAAAAGATGGTATAGCTATGGTTAAGTTCTTACATTGGCTAGATACTAACTTAGGTAAAATTAAAATAACTGAATTATCTGCTACTGAAAAACTAGTGCAGTTTAGAAGTGAGGGAGAAGGCTATAAAGGACCAAGCTTTAATACTATCGCTGCCTATAAGGACCATGCAGCAATGATGCACTATGGTTCAACTCCTGAAACAGATGTAGAGCTATTAAAGGAAGGATTTTTCTTAGTTGACTCTGGTGGACAATATTTAGGTGGAACAACTGATATTACTAGAACTATAGTATTAGGTGAACTAACTGATGAAGAAAAGAGAGATTTCACATTAGTATTAAAGGGCTTTATCGCTTTAAGTAGAGCTAAATTCTTATATGGTAGCTGTGGAACTAATCTTGATGTATTGGCTCGTAATCCTTTATGGCAATATGGAATTGATTATAAGTGTGGAACAGGACATGGAGTTGGATTCTTCTTGAATGTTCATGAAGGACCTCATGCAATAAGACACAACATAATGCCAGCAGTATTAGAAGAGGGTATGCTTATGAGTAATGAACCTGGTGTATATAAACAGGGAAGATACGGAATAAGAACTGAAAATCTAATAGTTGCTAGAAAGGATGAGGTAACAGAATCAGGACAATTTATGAGATTTGAAACAGTTACCTTCTGTCCAATAGATTTAAACGGTGTTGTAGTTGATATGCTAAGTCCAGAGGAAAAAGCATGGCTAAATAACTACCACAAGGAAGTTTATGAGAAACTAAGTCCAGGCTTAAATGAAGAGCTAAGAGCTTGGTTAAAATATAAAACAAGAGCTATATAATATTTTAAATAAACCTCTAGATTTTAAATTTAGAGGTTTATTATTTATAAGTAACACAGCCCTCATTTGTACATAAACTAATTTAGAGTACTCATGAAGGGATGTGACATTTTGAATTGGTTATTTATACTCTGTTTTGCACTATCATCAAGCTTTGATAATCTTGGTGTTGGCATTACTTATGGAATTAGAAAAATTAGAATTAATTTAATTGCAAATATAGTAATTGCATTTATATGCTTTATTCTTAGTTATTTTGGAATTGTATTTGGAAGATTAATCTCTGATATAATTCCAGGCAGAATTCCTTTAGTTATAAGTGCATTTTTTTTATTAGCTATTGGACTTAGGTTTATATGGATTTCTTTACCATTTAAACAAAAGGTTAAAGAAGAACTTACAGAGATGAAAGGATTAAAATCAATATTGCAAAATCCAGAGTGTGTTGATTTTAACAAATCAAAGGATATTCAAATATTAGAAGCAATAGTTCTTGGTATTGCACTTTCTGTAAATGCTTTAACTAATGGTTTAAGTGCGGGATTACTTGAATATTCACCTTTTGCTATATCATTAGCATCAGCTATTGGAAGCTATATAGAATTGTGGTTTGGTATAAAAATAGGTCAGAGCTTTGCAGATATTCAAATAGGTCCATTTAAATTAGGAGAATTTGGAACATTAATAAGTGGTGTTCTACTTGTTATTATAGCGATTAAAATTATTATTTGACTTTTAAAAATTTTTTTGAGATAATAACTAAAGCTAAATTAAAATAGATAGGAAAAAAATTATGTTAAATGTTTCATTTATAACTTTGGGTTGTAAAGTTAATCAGTTTGAGTCAGAGGCTATGATGGAATTGTTTGAAAAGGAAGGCTTTAAAATAATTCCAGCTTCTGAAGCAAGCGATATATTTATTATAAATACATGTGCAGTAACTAAAGAAAGTGACAGAAAATCAAGACAGCTAATCAATAAAGCGAAGAGAATTAATAAGGATGCTATTGTTGTGGCTGTTGGTTGTAGTGTTCAATTAAATAGTGAAAGAATTAGTGAAGAAACTTCTGTTGACTTGGTTATAGGTACTAAGAATAAAAGCGAAATAGCTAGACTTATAAAGGAAAAGCTAGATAGCAATAAAAGCTTAAGTAAGGTAACAAAGTTTACCCCTCATGAAAGCTTTGAAGAATTAAGTATAAGTAAAGAGCATGATAAAACAAGAGCTAATATTAAAATTCAGGATGGATGTAATCAATTCTGTAGCTATTGTATAATTCCATATGTTCGTGGACCTATAAGAAGTAGAAATGAAGAGGATATAATAAAAGAAGTTAAAGCCTTAGCAAGTAATGGGTATAAAGAAATTGTTCTTAATGGTATACATCTAAGTTCTTTTGGAAAAGATTTAAAGAAGGAAGATGCTTTGATATCTATAATTGAGGAAATTAATAATATTGAAGGAATTGAGAGAATTCGCTTTGGCTCACTTGAACAAGGTATAATAACAGAAGGCTTTATGCAAAGATTATCTAAGCTTGATAAAATTTGTGATCATTTTCATTTATCGCTTCAAAGTGGATCTGATACAGTTCTTCAAAGAATGAATAGAAGATACACTGCTAAGGAATATTTAGAAAAGGTTGAATTAATCAGAAAGTATATGCCTGATGCTGGTATAACAACTGATATTATAGTTGGTTTCCCAGGTGAAACAGAGGAAGAATTTAATGAAACCTTAGAATTTGTAAAGAAGGTAAATTTCTCAAGAATTCATGTTTTCAAATACTCTGTGAGAGAAGGTACAAAGGCTGCTGGCTTTGACAATCAAGTTGATGAAAAGATAAAATCTGAAAGAAGTAAAATACTTATAAGCCTAGCTGATAAGATGACACATGATTTTATGCAAAGGATGATTGGAAAAACAGTTAGTGTATTGATTGAAAAGAAGAATGGTAGCTCATATGAGGGTTATACAACAAATTATTTAAGAACAATAATAGAATCAGAACATGATATTGAAAATCAAGTAGTCAAAGCAAATGTAGTAAAAGTTGATGAAGATTGTTTAATATCAGTTATTACGAAAGAGGTTAATATAGATGCTTAATCAATTTTCAAGAACACAGCTATTATTAGGCAATGATGGCATGGATAGATTAAAGGATGCAAAGGTAGCTGTATTTGGTATAGGCGGAGTAGGTGGATATGCTGTTGAAGCTTTAGTTCGAAGTGGTATAGGTGCTTTTGATTTAATTGATGATGATAAAGTTTGTTTAACAAATTTAAATAGACAAATAATAGCTACAAGAAAAACTGTAGGTAAGTATAAGGTTGATGTAATGAAGGAAAGAATTCTTGAAATTAATCCAAATGCTCAGGTTGAAGTACATAAGTGCTTCTATCTTCCTGAAACAGCAAGTGAATTTGATTTTTCTTCATATACTTATGTTATAGATGCAGTTGATACTGTTACTGCAAAGATTGATCTTATTATGAGAGCTAATGAAGCAGGGGTTCCTATAATAAGCTGTATGGGTGCAGGGAATAAGCTTGATCCTACTCAATTTGAAGTAACAGATATTTATAACACAGAAATATGTCCATTAGCTAGAGTAATGCGTAGAGAGCTTAAAAAACGTGGAATAAAAAAGCTTAAGGTTGTATATTCTAAGGAAAAGCCTACAAGGCCTTTAGAGGATATGTCTATAAGCTGTAGGAAAAATTGTATATGTCCACCAGGTGCAGAACGAAAATGTACAGATAGAAGAGATATACCAGGAAGTGTAGCTTTTGTACCATCTGTTGCAGGTCTAATATTAGCTGGTGAGGTAATCAAGGATATTTGTAATGGAATAGATAAAAAGTAATATAAATTTTATTTAAAAAGGAGAGCTTTAAAGATGAATTGTATATTTTGTAAAATTGTAAACAAAGAGATACCTTCTAATGTTGTATTTGAAAATGACAAGGTTCTAGCTTTTTATGATATAGCACCACAGGCACCAGTACATGTTGTCATAATTCCAAAGATTCATGTTTCTTCAGCAAATGAAATTGATGTGAATACTGTTGAATATATTAGTGAAATATTCAAAAATATCCCAGAAATAGCTAAGAAGCTTGGAATTTATGAGTCTGGATATAGAATTATCAACAATTGTGGCAAGGATGGTTGTCAAAGTGTAAATCATATACATTTCCATTTACTAGGTGGAAGAACAATGTCTGAGAGCTTTTAATTGATTGATTTAAGATATTTTAAGTTAAATTTTATATAATATTTAGGACTAAAAAAGCAAATTAAGAAAATTGTATTATTTTAAATTATTTTGTTTAAAAATTCATAATAAAAAATCATGAAATTTATGTTGCATTTGTTTATTGTATGTTATATAATATGATAGTGCTATTTTAAACTCGCTGTTGTTTAGGACATACAGTGGAAAAAACGAGGGGAGGGTAGCAAATGACAGAGGTTAAGGTAAGAGAGAACGAGTCGCTTGACAACGCTCTTAGAAGATTTAAGAGACAATGTGCACTTACAGGAGTAATGTCTGAAGTAAGAAAAAGAGAACATTACGAAAAGCCAAGCGTAAAGCGTAAGAAAAAAGCTGAAGCGGCAAGAAGAAAGAAGAAGAAAATAAAATAAGAGAATTTGAGGTGAGTTAATGCCTTTGAAGGATATCTTGACTGAAGATTTGAAAGAATCGATGAAGTTTAAGAATAAAGTCAAAAAAGATGTTGTAACTATGGTTAGAGCTGCAATAAAGCAACGTGAAGTTGATGAAAGAATTGAACTTAGTGATGCTGATATTATAGATATTATTGCTAAGCAGGTTAAACAGAAAAGAGACAGTATAGAAGAATTTCAAAAAGGCAACAGACAAGACCTTGTTGATCTCACTAATGAAGAGATAAAAATTCTTTTAAATTATTTACCGCCTCAACTGTCTGAGGAAGAGCTAGAAGCAATAGTTAAAGAAACTATAGAAGAAACACAGGCTCAGACTAAAAAAGACCTTGGCAGACTTATGGCAGCTTTAATGCCAAAAGTAAAAGGTAAGGCTGATGGCAAGCAAGTAAATCAAATCGTAGCAAAATACTTACAGTAACTAAAAACCCTGTTAACAGGGTTTTTTTAGTGCACAAAATTATTTTGACATATATTGGAAACATTGTTATACTATAGACAAGCATTAAAAGCATTACATAATAGGAACATTTCATAGCTTATAGCTTTATATTTTCATATAAGAAAGTAATTTCATTATATTTAAGGGGATAGTATTGATGAAGAGGGGAATTAAATATCTTATTTTAACATTTTTACTATTATCATTTGTATCATTAATATCATGTAAAAATGATAAAGTAAATAATAACAATGATGTAATTCAGTTATGGTATTATAAATCAGACAAAAGTATGACAACAACTAAGATTGAAGCTATAGTTAAAAGCGCAAAGGCATATTGTGATGAAAACTATATTCCACTTGAGATTGTTTATTATGATGAAGATACATTATCACTTTCAGATTATATTTTCAAAAGAAATTTAGCAGCAAGTAATGGAAATCTGATAACTTTAGGAAGCTTATGGGAGATTGAAGATTTAGCAAATCACCATGCTGATTATTCAAAGCTTGAAAACTATAATAATCTGTTAGATGGTTTTAAGGATAGATTTTGCATACCTTTAGGAATGAATTATGTTCTTAAATATTTAAAAAGTGATATTCTACAGTTTTATAATATAAAGGTTGATAAATCAATAATTACATATTCTGAATATTTAAATATTAAGCAAGAAATGAAAAATGCAGGAGCTAGGTTTGAGTTTAATTTTCAAGAATTTCGAGAATTAGTTGATTATTATCTTTATAAAAAT
>JBPOHM010000033.1:0-1869 GCA_052035585.1 Bacillota bacterium | reverse complement strand
CATTGTTAAGTAAACTATCCTTACTCTATCCTTTGGCTTCGGAAGAAAAGATACAATAATGCTTCCAATCACCATAGCTATACCAGCACATGATGTAACAATACCTAGAATTTCAGTTCCTCCATTTGGATTTGGAATTACAAAAGCGGGTAGGACTGCATCAAAGGCTGAAGCAACAAGATTTACTCCTGCCATAAAAAGAATTAAGGTTAATATCATCGGATTTAACTTTAGAAAACCTAGTCCTTCTTTAATAAGAGTAGTAAAATCTTTTGAACTTTCTATTCGTGCATTTGGTATTTTAATGAATATCAAAAGTGCTAAAAAAGCTATCATAAAACTAGTTAAATCTACTGTGATTACTAAGTTTATTCCACCAAATGAATATAGTGCTGTTGCAATCAATGGATTTAAAATAGAAATTATTGAGCTCGATAGCGATATTAGTCCACTAGTCTTTTGATAAAGATTTTTAGGAATTATTAATGTCATAGTAACTTCAGACGCAGGTTGCTGAACAGTATTCATTAAACCATTAAGTGCATTGATTATATATAAATGCCATATTTGTAGAATATTCATTTTTAGCATTATAAATATAACTAAAGTTCCTATTGCTGCAATTGTATCACAGACTAACATTGTTCTTTTCTTGTTTAGCTTATCAGTTAAAGCTCCTGCGAAAATACTTACAATCACATATGGTGCATAAGAACATATTGCTAATAAAGCTGTACTTAATGCAGAATTTGTCTTTTCATATAACCATAATGTTAGTGCAAATGACGTGATTGCACTCCCAAGCTGAGATATACTTTGTGTACTCCATAATATATAAAAATCTTTTAATTCGTAATTTTTTTTCTTTAACATTTTCTTTGCTCCTTTTGCTTTATTTTTGTTATATTAATCGAGCAAAGCTTGAGGATTTTATCACATTTGTGATATCCTCCATGCAGTTATCCTCAAACTCTGCATGGAGTTAGTGCAATAGTCAAAATCATTGTGTACCTCCTAGATATAAACATATGTTAAAATCTTTTATTACATCATACTACACTAGTTTACTTATTTCAATAATAATTTAAATCATATAGAAATTTAAAGGCTAAAAAAACAACCCGCATAATCATTGATTTATTCAATGGTTATACGGGATCATTATTTTATTCCCACTGTTGAAGGTTTCAAAGCCACCTTTTTGATTTGAGTTGTAACTTATCACTATTGGTGTAATATATTATCGTCTATTCCCACTCTATAGTTGATGGTGGCTTTGATGTGATGTCATACACAATTCTGTTTACATTGTCTACTTCATTAACGATTCTGTTTGATACCTTCTCTAATACATCGTATGGGATTCTTGCCCAGTCTGATGTCATACCGTCTGAAGAGTTTACTGCTCTTAGGGCGACAGTGTGTGAATATGTTCTGTAGTCTCCCATAACTCCAACGCTTCTTACGTTTGGTAGGCAGGCAAAGTATTGCCATATTTTGTTTTGAAGTCCTGCTTTTTTGATTTCGTCTCTAAATATATAGTCTGCTTCTCTTATTATTTGAAGCTTTTCTTCTGTTATTTCACCTAAACATCTAATTGCTAGTCCTGGACCTGGGAAAGGCTGTCTTTCTACTAGGTCCTCTGGGATGCCAAGCTCTCTACCTACTTGACGAACCTCATCCTTGAATAATTGTCTTAGTGGCTCTAATAGTTCAAAATCAACATCCTTTGGAAGTCCACCAACATTGTGATGAGATTTGATAGTTGCTGCTGTTGCAGTTCCACTCTCTACAACGTCTGGATAAATTGTTCCTTGAACTAGATAATGAATATCTCCAAACACTTCCTTTAGCTTTTTCTTTTCCTCT
>JBPOHM010000367.1:0-1556 GCA_052035585.1 Bacillota bacterium | reverse complement strand
ATCTTTAAATGTTAATACTTCTTCTGTTCCGTCTAATTCATAAAAGAATTTTATACCTTGGTTTGTGAAAACTTTTGTAGAATCATCAAAACACGCTAAAGCATAATTATGTATACTATCCCCCGCCTTAGCGTTTGTTACTTTAGGGCCTGGTTTAGTTCTACCTTGAGCATAAAGTTCTTCTTGCTCTTCCCACGTTCTAAGAGTAGATGTAATTCTTACTTTAGCTTCCCCCGTTAATATTTTGGTATTAATATGTTCGACTATATCTTCTAATTCCTGCCTTACTCTTGGGTGAGCTATTGCTATTTTATCTCTGGTTGTTTTATCTATTGCGCTCATTTTCGTTTGTTATTTTCCTACATTCGTCAAGCTCTTTGCGTAATTCTTTGATTAATTCTTTTAATCCATGCACTTCCGCCGCGAGATCTTCATATCTTCTTAGGCTGTCCGCCGTAAATTTGTCGTAGGCTGCTTGCATGTTTGTTAGAGCCGTTCCTTCTGCTTGTTTTATCTCGGCCTGTTTCATTCCTTTTCCTGAAAAGTACGCAATAACTCCTGTTACCGCTGTAAGAACAATTTCACCTAAATACTCCTTAATTGCGTCTAATATTCCGTCCATTCTTTATTACTGTTTTTGGTTTAATTAATAGTGCATTCGGGTGCGACTGCTAATTTATATGGGAAACATAGTCTTAGAAACTATGCGCTGGTTGGTACTGTGTAGTATTTTTAGATGTTGGCTCTTTCGGGTCTGTTTTTATTGGAAGGTTATCCATTCTTAACTGCCACCTTTTTAATGGGTAACTTGTAAATCTTACTTCGTTGTAGTAAGAAGAAAATTGTCCTGTATGTGTATAAGATATTTGTTTTGATGGGTGGCCACTTCTTAGTAAGTTTTCTCCTGTAGGGATGAACTTAAAGTTATCTGCACCTTCTTTAGAGTAAGCTACTAAATTTTCGTGGGTAGAATCTTTGTACATTACTAATATCTTATAATGTTTGTGTTTAACACTGTCTATAGATATAATTGTACCTAACCCTAGTGAGAATTGAAAATAAGCTACTTTATCTTTGTTAAATATTTTATGTTGTCTCTTTATACTTCCGCCCGAAAGTTGTTCCATCATAAAGTTATGCATTGTTGCAGAGCTTCTAAAAAATATCCAATCAGGTTGTCCATCTCTTGCTCCTACATTGCCTATTTGCATACTGTCTAATACTACTTCTTTTGCTTTGGAAATAGTAGTGCTGTATGTTGGTATAGGTGCTTGTATATTATTCATATCATCTTTGGTACACCCAAAAGATAAAATAATTATTGCTAAGGTTAATATTGTCTTTCTCATCGTTTTTTGTTATTTATTCTTTTTAATTGTTGGTAACACAAAGAAGTAAATTACTGCTGCTACTGGTAATAGAAATACAAGTGCAGGATATAGTGTATCTTTAGTAACCATCATTTCTTCTACTTTATCCATAAGTGGTATAGATAGAAAAAACAAACTTACTACTAACCAAAAAGGCCAGTCTGTAAAAATTTTAGTATCAATTAT
>JBPOHM010000094.1:0-5448 GCA_052035585.1 Bacillota bacterium | reverse complement strand
CTTGCTTTGTTTATCAAATTTTAACTTGTTTATTATATCTTGCTTAGCTTCATCAAAAGTCAAATCCTTTGCATCGTTTTTTTCATTTAATTGAATTAAATGATATCCAAATTGTGTTTTAACAGGGGCACTTATTTCTCCAACATTCATAGAGAATACTGCATCTTCAAATTCAACAACCATTTGACCTTTACCAAATCTACCTAAATTTCCACCACTAGCCTTTGATGGGCAGCTAGAATATTTTTGTGCAGCTTCAGCAAAATCTAAGCCAGCATTAATTTCTTTAGCTATTTCTTCAGCCTTTTCTAAAGAATCAACTAATATGTGACTTGCTACAACAGTTTCAGAGCTTCTGAATAAATTTTTATTTGAATTATAGAATTCTTTTGCTTCATCTTCACTCACATCTATATTTGACATAAGCTTGCTAACTGAATATTGTGCTAATAATGATTTTTTTAATTGCTCAAGAGCAGTTTGATATTCCTTTTCATTATCAAGATTATTTTCTTTTGCATCTGAATACAACATTTCTTCTAATATAAGTTGTTCAATTAATTGTTTATATCCAGCTTCACCTTGATATTGGGCAGCGTTAGGACCTAAGTTAACATATAATGCTTCTACATCAGATTGTTTAATTTCCTTACCATTTACTACTGCTAGTACTTTGTTTTCCATTTTATAACCTTACCTTTCTAAATGTAATTTCTATTCTTAACTATTATACTAGATATTTAATTTTAATGCTATGTATTTTTTTAAAATCATTTATTATTTTATGTAAAAACTGAGTTTAATCAATAAAAATGCTAGTAATTATAAAAAACTTAAAGTTATATATAAAATTTAAAACAAAATCTTGCCATTATTTGATAAAAAATGCTATAATGTTGTACATATTATATTTTGTCATGAGTAAACAGGAGGAAAAAATGCTTTGGAGAGAAAAATATAAAATAGGAGTTCCTTTGATTGATGAGCAGCATGAGGAACTATTTAAAAGAGTTAATAATTTTATAGAGATAGTGCGTAGTGGAGATTCATGGGAGAGTAAGGTGAATTCTGTAAACGAAACTCTTGATTTCATGAAAATGTATGTTGTTGAGCATTTCCATGATGAAGAAGAATATCAGATGAAAGTTTCTTATCCAAAATTTGATGAACATAAAAAGGTTCATAATAGTATGGTAAATTATGTATTAGAATTTTCTTCTGAATATGAGAAAAGTGGATATGATGAAAAGCTAATTAAGCAATTTGCTGGAAAGCTTCTTAGCTGGCTAATAAATCATGTTGTTACTGAGGATCAAAATATTGCAAATTATGTTATGAAAAAAGAGAGTGAACGTATTACACAAACAATATATACTCCTTTTTTTGAAGCAACACGCAATGTATTTATGATGATGCTTAATTTTACAGATGTTTCAGAAAGTACAGAAGATAAATTTGTGCCAAATCAAGCCTTAAACATTTCAATAGGAGTTATAGGAGATTTAGTTGGTGAAATTATATATAAATTCCCTAGAGAAACATCTATTGGTATGGTTAATGTAATGACTGGTATGGAAATAGAGAATATAGATGAGTTTGTTACATCAGCAGTTTCTGAAATAGCAAATATAATAAGTGGTAATATTTTGAATATGCTTTCTAAGGAGAACTTTATTTGTGATATCTTACCACCAAAATTAACAGCTAGTGAAGAGAGTAATTCTTGTAATATTGAGAATGATATATATATCAAAACACCAGTTGGCTTGACTTGTATTGAAATAAGACTTAATAAGAATAAATAAGAAGGGATAAGCACCAATTCATAAAGCAGGATTTGTCTAATCGGTGCGTGAGAGTAAAAATGATAGGTAAATTCGCTTTAATAGGAGAGAAGCTAAGTCATACATATTCACCTTTTATACACAAGGAGATATTAAAGTATATAGGACTTAATGGGACTTATGATGTGCTTGAGTTTAAAAAGGACTATTTGCCAAATATTGTAGATAATTTAAAGCATCAATTTTATAGAGGAGTGAATGTCACTATTCCTTACAAAACTGATATTATTCCATACTTAGACGAGATTAGTCCTGAGGCTCAGAAGATAGGGGCTATCAATACAGTAAATTTTTTACCAAATAAAACAATTGGATATAATACAGATTATTTTGGCTTTGGTAAGCTTTTAAATAATAATAAAATTGATATTGTGAATAAATCTGCTTTAATATTAGGAACAGGTGGTGCTTCAAGAGCGGTTAAAAAGTACCTCGAAGATAATAATATTAGAAAGATTAAATTTGCTAGTACTGATAATAAGCAAGCTAAAAATAAATATTCTGGATATGAAATTTATAGCTATAATGAGCTTAATTCTATAGAAGAAATGGATATTATTATTAATTGCACACCAGTAGGTATGTATGGAACCGCTAATAGCTATTCGATAAAAGATTTTAATATTGTAAATGAGTCGTTTTTAAGTAAATTTGATATTGCTATAGACCTAATATATAATCCTTTAGAAACACTTTTTTTAAAGGAAGCTAGAAGGATTGGATTAAAAACTACAAATGGACTTTATATGCTTGTTGCACAGGCTGTTAAAGCTCAGGAAATTTGGAATGATATTTTTATAGATGATAGTGTAATAGATAAGGTTAATTATTTAATAGAGAATAAAATAAGGAATGTAATATGAATAAAAATATTGTTTTAGTAGGTATGCCAGGCAGTGGTAAAACAACTATTGGTAAAGAACTCTCTAAAAAATTATCTATAAACTTTGTTGATGTTGACAGCTATATTGAGGAAAATGAAAAAATGAGTATTAATAATATGTTTGATATAAGTGAAGAATATTTTAGACAGATAGAAAGTAAATATATTGAAATACTAAGCAAATTAAACTCTACAGTAATAGCTACAGGTGGTGGAGTTGTAAAAAATGAAAATAATATAATGCTGTTAAAAAATAATTCGATTATTATATATATAAATCGTTCAATTGATGATATAATGAAGGATATAGATATTAATAATAGACCTTTACTTAAAAATGGTAAGGATAAATTGAAGGATTTATATGAAGAAAGACATCATCTATATAAAAAATATTGTGATATTGAGCTAATTAATGATAGTAGTGTTGTTGATGCAGTCAATAAAATATGTACCTTAATATAAAAATTTAGTTAAAAGTAGGTAATGTAAATGAAAATTTATGTAATTAATGGACCAAATTTAAATTTTTTAGGAATAAGAGAGCCTAATGTATATGGTAATGATTCATATGAAGAATTATGTAACTATATTAAGCTAGAAGCAAAAATGCTAAATGTAGATATTGAAATTTTTCAAAGTAATATAGAAGGAGAAATCGTAGATTTTATACAAAAGGCACATATGGAAGCAGATGGTATAGTAATAAATGCTGGAGCCTATACTCATTATAGCATAGCAATTTTTGATGCTCTTAAATCAGTAAATCTTCCGACTGTTGAGGTACATTTAAGCAATATCTATAAAAGAGAAGAATTTAGACATAATTCAGTAGTAGCTCCTGCCTGTATAGGACAAATTTCTGGATTTGGATTTTTAGGATATAAATTAGCTATAGAGGCATTGTTAAATTATATTAAATAAAACTTATATAAAACTATCAACGAATAGCTTCAAAATATTCAAGCTATTCGTTTTTTATTGCAAAATAATAAAAGCAAGTTTATATCATATTCCATAATACTGAGGAATAATATTTTTAAAAGTTAATTTTTAGGAGGTTTTATGGGATATTATATTGAGGTTGAAAAGGGAGTAAACATTTATGTTAATGATCTTAACTCAAATGGAAATAAGACTATTGTTTTTCTACATGGTTGGCCAGGTAGTCACGAATTATTTGAATATCAATTTGATAAGCTTCCAGAAAAGGGATATAGATGCATAGGAATAGATCAAAGGGGTTTTGGAAAATCAGATAAGCCTTGGGGTGGATATAATTATGACAGATTAGCTGATGATGTTAGAGCTGTAGTAGATGCATTAAACTTGAGAAATTTTACTTTGGCAGGGCACTCTACAGGAGGAGCAATAGCAATAAAATATATGTCAAGACACAACAGCTATGGAGTTGCAAAGCTAGCTCTTTTTGCTGCAGCTGCACCAAGTCTAATCAAGCTATCTAATTTTCCTTATGGCTTAGATATAGATGTAGTGCTTAATATAATTGAAGAAACATATAATGATAGACCAAATATGCTTAATAATTTTGGACAGACTTTTTTCTATCAATATATAACACAAGCATTCTCACAATGGTTTATTAATCTTGGCTTTCAAGCAGCAGGATGGTCAACGGCTGCTGTAGCTAAAATGTGGATTAAAGAACAGCTATTTGATGATTTAAAAGCTATAAAAGTACCAACCTTAATTATTCATGGTGTACATGATAAAATAGTTCCTTTTGAGTTAGGAGAAATACAGCATGAAGCTATAAGAAGCTCTATACTTATACCTTTTGAGTTTAGTGGTCATGGCTCATTTTATGATGAAAAGGATAGATTTAATCATGAGCTTATGAAATTCATAGAAGGATAATTTCACTTTATAACTTTAGTTACGCTTGTACTCTTATTGCATATATTATAGGAAGAGTATATAGATACTGCTAGATTAAGTTATAAAGGTGTGATGAAATTGAATTTAAGAAGACAATTTTTAACGAATAACGAGTGTTATAAAATAAATCAAAAACATAAGGTGAAAGGCATAATGGTGCACTCAACGGGAGCAAACAATCCAAACTTAAGTAGGTATGTTGGTCCTGATGATGGATATTTAGGATTAGTAAGCTCTAATAACTGGAATCAATTTAGACCAGGTAATAGACAAGTGTGTGTGCATGCTTTTATTGGAAAATTAAAGGATGGCAGCATTGCAACCTATCAAACCCTACCATGGGATATTGTTGGCTGGCATTCAGGTTCGGGTAGCTTAGGACCAGAAAAAAACGCAAATAATACTGGATATATTGGATTTGAAATTTGTGAGGATAATTTAACTGATAAAATATATTTTGAAAAGGTATATAAAGAGGCTGTTGAGTTATGTGCTTATTTATGTAAGGAATTTAAATTAAATCCTCTTACAGATATAATTTGCCACTCTGAGGGCTATAAAAAAGGTATAGCAAGTAACCATGCTGATGTTATGCACTGGTTCCCTAAATTTCAAAAAAACATGGATATATTTAGAAATGATGTGTTAACTGAAATGAATAAGACAAATATTAAGACTGATAGAGATAAGGTGCAGGAATACTTCGGTTTTGATAATAATACAATGAATTATTTAGATAAGCATCCTTATAGTAAAGATTTATATAGTAAATTATTAAGGGATTATAAATAGTTTAAAATATAATAAAAGGTTTTGTAATTG
>JBPOHM010000270.1:0-23376 GCA_052035585.1 Bacillota bacterium | reverse complement strand
TGTATATTGTAATCCTTCAAACAAAAATTTATGTTTAATAAAAGCACCCCCAAATATTGTAAAACCTACAGAAGATTGTCCTAAAATTTTAGCTACGATATTACATACTTGATTGAGCATACAACTTAATCCAAGAACAGACCATGGTAATCTTAATAATTCTATTATTATAAAAAAATAAGCAATAATAAAATATGTTATGTTACCTAATGTACCTTTTAATACTGTGGTTGTATCAAAAACAAATGTTAAACTAGTTATCATAAGCAATACCGGAATAGTAAAAACTATATAAGGTAAAAACATCTGAATCATATTAAAATCATTAGATTCTTGTCTAATTATCTGAGTTATAAATCCTATAATAATAACTGGAATAAGCGTAGTTAGCAGAATTAAAAACTTACTTATAAATATACTTATTACAAATTGACTCTTTTTTACAGCAGTACTTCCAATAACTTGATTTATTGTGTTATTATTTAATATCCTCCCCCTATCTTTTATAAAATAATAACCAAAAAAAGCAATTATAGTATTATAACATATTGATAAACTAATTCCTAGCCATGCAGAATTGTAATATCCTCTATATCCCCCAGCAATAATCATACTTCTAGCATAATCATTACCATCAGGTAATAGAAAAATAGTAAAAATAAAAATAAAAGGAAAAATTCTTCTATAATTTTCTGACCTATAATAGCTCAAAAACATAATCTTTACTTGATAAGCAAATGAACGTATATTTGTAGTGATATCTTCAGGTTCATTGTACCATTTCATTTAATCCCCCCCTGTTTCATATATTTTATTACCATTAGTTATATAAATCAAAGAATAAATTTACAGCATATGATTTGTTTCTATTGTTTTGATTTTTATATTACCTGCCTATACATTTATTGGTAATATATGTATATTGTACACATGTTTTAAAGTAATGTAAATATATATTTGCCACAATTTATGTCAAACTTTGAATGTAATGCATAAGGAATTATATGATATAGAAAGAGCTAAAAAAATAAAGCATAGGTGCTAGAAAATTCTAGATATCTATGCTTTATAATTGTTCATAACTAGTTAACAGCTTCCTTTAAAGACTTACCAGCTTTGAATACTGGAGCTTTTGATGCAGGAATCTTAATTTCTTGTTTAGGGTTTCTTGGATTTCTTCCAGTTCTTTCTTTTCTGCCTCTTACTTCAAAAGTTCCGAATCCAACTAACTGAACTTTTCCACCTTTTACTAATTCTTCTTTTACGCTGTCCATCATAGCATTGATGGCTCTTTCTGCATCCTTTTTAGTAAATCCAGTTTTTTCTGCTACATTAGCGATTAAATCTGCCTTATTCACAAAAAATCCTCCTTTAAAATATTAGTTTTTTATTGCAATCCCCATAAAGGAATTTTAAACTTTAGTTGTTTAATTCTGGATGTCTTCTAATCAGTCTTTCATAAAGATCTGTTAAGACATTACTTATATTAAAGTAACCTTCCTCGGAAGCCATCTCACAGTGAAATAGTATCTGTAATAGTACCTCTCCTAATTTTTCAGATATATTATCTATATCCTCATTATCAATAGCCTGTACTAAGTCCTGTACTTCTTTTAAAATACTATCTGTACAGGATTCAGGTGTCTGATTTCTAGCCCATTGAATGCCCTCTGGTCCCCGTAGACGTTTAATTAACCTATATAAGCTATCTATATTATACACCTTTATTTTATACTTTTCAATAGGAAAAATACAAAAATATGTTGAAAATCCATAATTATTTTTTTGATCCATCAAATATAGTGGCATTTTCTCAACTTTTTCGCTGAGAACGTCTATTTGCAACACTTCGCAGTCCTCGGAATACGATTCCATAAGCTTGATTTTAATTTCTGAAGCAAGTGCTTTGCTATCAACCTGTGAAATAAAATTGACAGAATTAACATCTATGGAAAATTCATCCATTTCATTAGGGTCAATAAATTTAATACTTTTATAATCGGAATAACCTGAAAGCTTTATACATTTACTCATAAAACTTTCACTATCTATAAAGACAAGATTTATTGTATCCCCATACTCCGCGATTAGTTTTTTAGTAACCGTATCACCTACTAATGAACTACCCGGTATGCAATAATTAATTTTACCATATTTTTTTAATTCTGCAACTATTTTTTTGACAATTTTTTCAAAAACTTTATCAAAATCGACATTTTTTTCAAAATAATTATCAAAAGTAATAAATTCTATTCCATTATTTTCCAAATCCTTAATAATTGGGTGTCTATCAGTTCTCAGGTATGTAGGAATCTTTTCCATAAGTGCATTATATGCTTTTAAACTTAAGTCTTCAATTCCACCTACACCCAATCCTATTATTTGTATTGTATTCATCTTATGTTACCTTCTTACAAATCTTCTTAGCTTACTTCCCATAGGTATTAACTCTAAATCTTCGCTTGTTATAGCTCCAGTAGCAAATAAAGCCACAAAATATACAATACCACCAGCTCCTATAGACAATAGAGTTAATATTGAATTTGATTTTAAAACAAATCCAGCTAAATTATATGAAATCCAAACAACTATTGCCATCAATACAGTTGATAATAAAGGAAGAGCTGCTATTTTAACTATACTCTTCATTCTAATCTTAGTATACTTTCTAATATCTCTAAGATTTAATGCAGTTGTTGCTAAATACGATATTAGTGTACTTATCGCTGCCCCTTTTATATTTATACTCTTTATACCTATAAGTATAAATGAGAATATTACTTTTATAATCAATCCAATAAAGAGGTTTTTAACAGGTATCATTTGCTTGTTAACAGATTGAAGCATAGCTGTATATGCTTGATTTAATATAAAGAATATTAAGCCTATAGCTTGAATCTGCAATAAAGAACCTGAGCTAGCAAATCTTTCTGCACCCATACTTGGATATAACAATGCCATAATAGGTTGAGCAAGCATAAACATACCCACTCCACTAGGTAGAGCAATAATCAATGAAAGCTTTGCACCCATATCAGATATTTGTCCTAAACGATGCTTATCCTTTTGTACAAAAGCCTCTGTTAAAACAGGTACTAAGCTAACTGCTATAGCTGTTGAAAATGCTTGTGGGAAGTTAATAAGAGATTGTGCCATCCCTCCTAATTGTCCCATTAGGTCTTCTATTTGCATTTGTGTATAGCCAAGAGCTGATAATCTGCTTCCAACAAAATATGAGTCTAAAATAGAAGTAAGTGGTGCCATTGCTGAACCAATAGTAATTGGTACCGCAATTATTAACAATCTTTTCACTATTTCCTTTGGCTCATCAAGGAAGTTGTTATCAGATGAATTTATTTCATGCTGTGTTAATTTTCTTCGTTTTATAAAGAATAGGAATATTATTAAAAGTGCTCCTATACTTCCAATACTAGCTCCAAAGGTTGCACCTGCTGCAGCCTTTTCAACACCTACCTTTACAAGAGCATAAGCTAGACCAAAGCCTACAATAACCCTAAGTAGCTGTTCTATAAATTGTGATATAGCAAGTGGTGCCATGTTCTGTGCCCCTTGGAAGAAGCCTCTGTAGGCAGACATTACAGGTATGATAAGCAATGCTGGTACCAATGCAAGCATTGAATAATATGCATTAGGGAAATGCAATAAATTAACTAAAGGCTTTGCAAATACTAAAATAAATAAAGCAGATACCATTCCTATTATAAATAAAGTAAATAAGGAAATACTATATACTTGGTATGCTCCTTTGTAGTTATTCAAAGCTCTTTTTTCAGAAATTAATCTTGCTATGGCTGTAGGTAGCCCTGCAAGAGATATAGCAAGCAGCAAATTATAGATACTATATGCAATGTTATAATTCGCCATTCCTTCAGTTCCAATCAGACTAGTTAAAGGAATTCTATATATGGCTCCTAAAATTTTAACTATTAAACCAGATAAGCTTAATATAGCAGCACCTTTAGCAAAATTCTCTTTCGACATTTGAAATTCTCCCTGTTCCACGTATTTTGGATATATTTTAGCACAAATTCAAGTATTTGAAAAGATAAATTATTAAAATATCAAAATTTTATTTGATAATAATGTACCTAGGCTTTATAATAATTATATCATTGGAGGAATTCTATGGAAGAGCTTAGAGGAACAATATTTGATATAATTTATAGAAATGAAGATAATGGCTACACAGTAGCTTTATTAGAAACAGATACTAATGTAGTAACAATAACGGGAAGCTTTCCTTCGGACTTAACGAATGAAAGCCTTGTTTTGTTTGGCAAATTTGTTAAACATCAAAAATATGGTGAACAATTTCAGGTTGAAGCCTATAATGTCTTACTACCAACTGACTTAGTTGCTATTGAAAATTATTTATCATCAGGTATGATAAAGGGAATAGGACCTTCTACTGCTAAGAAAATAGTAGAAGCCTTTGGTAATGAAACATTTTCTATTATACAAAACTCTCCTGAACGCTTGACTGAAATAGAAGGAATTGGAGAAATCAAAGCTAAGACAATATCTGAAAGCTTTGTTAGCCAGCTTGATATTAAAGAAATAATGATGTTTTTACAAGGACACAACATTAGTCCTAATTTTGCTGTTAAAATATATAAAGAGTATGGAAAAAATACAATAAATATAGTAAAAGAAAATCCTTATAGACTTGCTGAAGATATTCATGGTATTGGATTTAAGCTTGCAGATAAAATTGCTTCCTCTATAGGTATAGAGAGTGCTTCTTCCTTTAGAATAGCTGCCGGTATTAGATATATTCTCATGGAAGCTGCTGCAAATGGTCATACATACCTACCACAAGAGATATTAATAAGGTCTGCTTCTGAGCTACTAGGAGCAAACCCAGAGGTTCTAAAGCTAGAGCTAAGAGACATGGCATTTCAATCAAAGGTACATATTGAATATATAAATGAAAAGGAATGCATCTACTCTATGCCTTATTACACTGCTGAAATAAATGTATGTAATAAGCTTATTGCATTACTTAATCCTGGCTCTGCTGCTGCAGTTGAGCATGGTCTTACAGATAATGATATTGATAGATACTTAGCCTATTCTCAAAGAGATAATAATATTGAATTAACGGAAACTCAAATTCTTGCTGTTAAGGATACAGTAAAAAATGGTGTTACTGTTATAACTGGTGGTCCTGGAACCGGTAAAACTACTATAATTAAAACAATATTATATATATTTGAAAGTTTAAATAAAAAGGTTCTTCTTTGTGCTCCAACTGGACGTGCAGCAAAAAAAATTACTGAAGCAGCAGGCAAAGAGGCAAAAACAATACACCGCATGCTTGAATATGCTTATGGTGAAATAGATAGTAATTTAAGCTTTAATAAAAATGATGAGTCACCTCTGGATGCTGATGTTATTATAGTAGATGAGTCTTCAATGGTTGATATTATCCTAATGAATCATTTATTAAAGGCTATCAAGGTAGGGACAAGACTTGTGCTAGTTGGTGATATGGACCAGCTCCCATCTGTAGGTGCTGGTAATGTCCTAAAGGATATAATTTGCAGTGATACAATCCCTACTGTAAGACTTGATAAAATATTTAGACAGGGTGATGGAAGCAGTATTATTGAAAATGCACATAAAATTAATAATGGTATTATGCCAATTTGCAATGAAAAGGACTCTGATTTCTTCTTTATGAAGAAAACAACTAATAAGGAAATATCTGATTTAATCGTCGAGTTATATACAAAAAGACTACCAGCAAAATATGATATTGATCCTATGAAGGATATTCAGGTTTTATCACCTATGAAAAAGGGAGATGTTGGAGTCTTTGAGTTAAACAATAGATTACAAGAATTAATTAATCCACCATCTGAATTTAAAACAGAAAAAACTATTGGTAAGGTATGCTTTAGAGTTGGTGACAAAGTGATGCAGACTAAAAATAATTATCAATTACAATGGCGTATTAATAAAGATGATGGTAAAAGCATCGAAGGTGAAGGGATTTATAACGGTGATATTGGCTATATTGTATTTATTGATGAAAAAAATGCAGAGCTAGTAGTTGAATATGACGACAATAAGGAAGCTACCTACAATTTTGCTCAGCTTGATGAATTAATTCTAGCATATGCTTCAACTGTGCATAAAAGTCAAGGAAGCGAGTTTCCTATTATTATAATGCCTGTAACATGGGCACCAGAAATGCTATTAACAAGAAATCTCTTATATACAGCAGTAACACGTGCTAAAAATCTTGTGGTACTTGTTGGACAGGAAAAATATATAGAGTATATGGTAAAAAATAATAAAATTGATTATAGATATTCTGCACTTGATATGCGATTAATACAAATAAGGGAATTTTATAGTTAAATTTGATCTTGGGGGGGATACTAATGATAAAATATATTAATTCTTTTTTGGAGCTAATTTATCCAGAAAAAAATATATGCCAAGTTTGCGATACATATGATGAAGGCATAAATGATAAATACATTTGTGAAGCCTGCCTTTCTAAGCTTATAAAAATTGAAGAGCCTGTTTGTAGAATATGTAATAAAAGTCTAAGTAATAATCCCAATGTAACAATTTGCAATGAATGTGCATTAAGCTCTAGAAGCTTCGACAAATCTCGAAGCTTATTTGCATATAAAGGAACAATTAAAAAGCTTATACATGATTATAAATACTGTAATAAAACATACTATTACAAATTATTTAGTTATTTGCTAATAAAATACATGAAGGAAAATAGATACATTAATTTTGATTACATAACAGCAGTTCCTTTGCATAAAATTAAATTAAGAAGGAGAGGTTTTAATCAATCCAAAATCTTAGCTAAACAGATAGGAAAATTTTTTAATATTCCATACATAGAGATCTTAAAAAGAAACAACAATACAGAAAAGCAGAGTAATCTATCTAAGTATGCTAGACAAAAAAATCTTCAAAATGCATTTGCCATAGCCAATAATAAAATTCCTAGTTTAATAAAGGATTCTGATATATTAATAATAGATGATATATTTACAACAGGTGCAACTGTTGAAGAATGCAGTAAGGTGTTAAAGCAAAACGGTGCTAATAGAGTTTTTGTGCTTACAATAGCCAGATAAAGCGAAGATACTCTTCGCTTTTAGAAAAATCGTTCCGATTTTTCACAATTATTTTTTTAGAATGTTTAATTGTGCCTCTAGTGGGTATAATTAAAATACATATCTAACAAGATTAAAAATCTTGTTCTATAAAAACTTGGAAGGAGCTGATTACATGAACATTACTGTTTATGGAAAAAACATCCCATTAACTGAAGCTTTAAAGGACGTTGCTACAAAGAAGATAAGTAGACTTGATAAATTTTTTCACAAGGATGTTGAAGCTAAGGTTGTTTTAAGTGTAGAAAGAAAGAAACAAAAGGTTGAGGTAACAATACCATTTAACGGAAGGATATTGAGAGTTGAAGAAGCCTCAGATGATATGTATTCATCAATAGATGATGCTGTAGAATCATTAGAAAAACAAATTAGAAAATATAAAACAAAGTTAGAAGACAGAAAATATACAAATGAATCAATAAAATTTGAAAATGTAGAACCATTAGATGATAATGAGGAGGAATTTAAGGTAGTAAAAACTAAGAGATTCGCTGTCAAACCAATGAGTATTGAAGAGGCAGTGTTGCAAATGGACTTATTAAAGCATGATTTCTTTGTTTTCTTAAATGCTGATACAGAAGAAGTAAATGTAGTATATAAAAGAAAGGACGCCAACTATGGCTTAATTGAGCCAGAGTTTTAATATAAAGAATAAGAAGTCCATTTTACGGACTTCTTATTCTTTTATAGGAGTGAAATCCAAAATATGGACTTCACTCTATTTTTTTATGAATATTTATATTTTTTCTTGCTAATATTAATCTTTTATTATATTATATAATAAATAAATAGGAAATATTTACTAAATGATAATGAAAGGATGAAATATTATGATTATAGAAGCTATTATTATAGGTTTATTTATTGGAGCCATTAGAAAAGGAAAACTTTCCAGACTCGGTTATTTAAAAATAAATCTCTCACCACTGGTTATACTAGCTTTAGTTTCATTTGTATCAATTATTGTTATGAATATTGGCTTGTTAGAAATTAGCTCAAATTTATATAATGTATTTTTAGTTATCACATATTCACTTATAATAATAGTCTTAACATTTAATCTAGATAAAAGATATATGTTTATGCCACTAATTGGTGCTATGATGAACTTTATATGTCTTTGTTTAAATAGCTTTAAAACACCTATTAAAAGCGATATAATTACAAAGATTTATGGAGCAGAAATGACAGGTCTTTTATCTACAAATAAAGTTAAATTTTTCATCCCTGCTGAAGGTGCAAAGCTAAGTATTTTAGGTAAAATATTCTACTTAGGTGACTATTATTTATATGATGTAATATTAAGCATTGGTGATATAATTATAGCATTAGGAATAGTACTTTTAATTCAGCACCTAATGACTGATAAATACTTAAAAACAAGAGATACAATAACACTTTCAAGATCATTATTTAAAAAGAAAAGAAGAAGATAATAAATTTATTAAAAAAACACTTGTACATTTTAATAAATAGTGCTATACTATTTAAGCTATCCTTGCCATTAACTAGTTTAATGGCCAGAGACCACGAGGAGGTGAAAATTATGAGAAAATACGAAGGTGCATTTATACTTTACTCTAATTTAGATGAAGCTGTTAGAAATGCAGAAATTGAGAAAATTAAGAACATAGTTGCAAATTTCAATGTAACTGTTGACAAGGTTAACGAATGGGGACAAAGAAAACTTGCTTATGAAATCAATAAAAAAAGAGACGGATACTATGTAATAATCAATTTCACTTCAAACTCAGACGCAGTTAATGAAATTGACAGAATTTGTAAGATCAGCGACAACGTATTGAGACATATGATTACAGTAGAAGACGAAAAATAAATAACTAGGGGGATAAAATGAATAATGTTGTTTTAATCGGGAGATTAGCAAAAGATCCTGATTTAAAATTTTTGCCATCTGGTATGGCAGTTACAAGAATTACATTAGCAGTAGATAAGGAGTTATTTGGGGATAAAAAACAAGAAGCTATTAATCAAGGTAAACCAACTGCTGACTTTATAAATGTTTCAGTATTTGGTAAATCCGCAGAAAATTGTGCGAATTACCTTACTAAGGGAAGCATGTGTGCTATTAATGGAAGAATAAGTACAAATAGCTACACATCACAGTCAGGTGAGAAAAGATATACTACTGAGGTAATAGCTAATAGAGTTGAGTTTATTGGTTCTAAACAATCATCGTCATCAACGTTGCCAGGAAAGCCTACAAATTCGGATAGCAGTTTCTTTGACAATTTCCCTGATGATGACAATGATATTTTCCAACCAGTAGACGAAGATGATATTCCATTTTAAAGGAGGAAAATTTCAGTGAGTTCAAAAGAAGGCTTCAAAAAAAATAGTGACAATAACGCTGGTAGCCAAATGAAAAGAAAGCCACGTAAAAAGGTTTGTCAATTCTGTCAAGAAAAGGCAACTAGCGTAGATTATAAAGAAATTGGAAAGCTTAAAAAGTACATTTCTGAGAGAGGTAAAATATTACCAAGAAGAATTACAGGAACATGTGCTAAGCACCAAAGAATGGTAACAACTGCTATTAAAAGAGCAAGAGCTATTGCACTATTACCATACACTACAGAATAATATGATTATAAACCACATTTTTGAAAAGAAATGTGGTTTATTGTTTTCATTTATTAGATGTAATTTATAATTAATAGAGCTAATTTAATTTTTATTGTAAATTATTATTTATATTGATATAATAAAATCAATAATTAATATTAACGGAGGATTAATAATGTATAAAGAAATTTCAACAGAACTGCTTAATTTTATTGAAAAAAGTCGTAGCTGTTTCCATGCTATAGAAGCTATTAAGGAAGAATTAAATAAAAATGGATTTAATGAACTTTTAGAGAGTAAAGCTTGGATGCTAGAAAAGGGTAAAAAATATTATGTAACAAGAAATTCATCATCAATTATTGCCTTTAATATAGGTGAAGATTTAGATAATTATAGCTTTAACATGACTGCTTCTCATAGTGATGCTCCAGTATTTAAAATAAAAGAAAATTATGAAATAGAAGCGGCTAAAAATTACATACAGCTTAACACTGAAAAATATGGCGGAATGCTACTTTCTACATGGTTTGATAGACCTTTATCTGTCGCTGGAAGAGTAATTGTAAAGGATGGAAATAAGCTTGTAACAAAGCTAGTAGATGTAGATAGAGATTTATTACTTATACCAAATATGGCAATTCACATGAATAGAGATGCAAACAATGGTGTGAAATTAAATGAGCAAATTGATATGCTTCCACTATATGGGATGACAGAAGATAGCAAGGGCTCATTTATGAGTGTAATTGCAAAAGCAGCTAATGTTGATGAAAAAGACATTTTAAGCCATGATTTATTTTTATACAACCGTATGAAGCCTTCTATCTGGGGAGGTAATGAAGAATTTATTTCATCTGCTAAATTAGATGATTTACAATGTGCATTTACATCATTAAAGGCATTTGTTTCTTCATATAATAATAAGTCAATAAATGTATATTGCTGCTTTGACAATGAAGAGGTAGGAAGCCAAACTAAGCAAGGAGCTGCATCTACGTTCTTAATTGATACTTTAAGTAGAATTAATGAGAGTCTTGGTAAAAGCAAAGAGGATTATCATAGAGCAATTGCTTCATCATTTATGCTTTCAGCAGACAATGCTCATGCAGTACATCCAAATCATCCTGAAAAAAGTGATCCTACAAATAAAGTATATATAAATCAAGGAATTGTTATAAAATACAATGCAAATCAAAAATATACTACTGATGGAGTTAGTGCTGCAGTATTTAAAACAATATGCGAAAAGGCTGGTGTTCCTTATCAAATGTACACTAATCGTTCAGATGTAGCTGGTGGAGGAACTCTAGGAAATGTGGCAACATCTCACATTAGTATAAAAATGGTAGATATAGGACTAGCGCAGCTTGCAATGCACTCATCATATGAAACAGCAGGAATCAAGGATACAGAATATATGATAAAAGCAATCAACGAGTTTTATAATTCTCATTTAGAGGAAGTTGAAGCTGGAAATATTGAAATTAACTAAAAAATGAATTTTTAAAATTGAATAAATTTAAATTAAAATAAAAAACACTAAATCACCCATGTATATATTTTTATATTTTACAAACAATATCAAAAATGTATGTATGGGTGATTTTTATGCGTAATATTTTAAAACATATTTTTTTATTTTTAGTAGGTGGTACTATCTATTATTTTCTTGAAATACTAGCTAGATCCTTTTCACATCCTTCAATGTTTATTTGTGGTGGATTATGCTTTGTTTTAATTGGACTTCTCAATGAAACAAAGCGTTATCAAATACCTTTACTTATACAAATGCTTATATCAAGCATAATAATAACTACCTTAGAGCTTATAACAGGATTAATAGTAAATGTATGGTTAAAGCTAGATGTATGGGATTACTCTCACCTACCCTTTAACTTCTTAGGGCAAATAAGTATTTCCTTTTCAATTTTATGGTTTTTCTTATCATTGCCTGCAATCCTGTTAGATGACTACTTAAAATATAAATTTTTCAATAAGAAAAAGGTGAAATATAAGATAATACAAAGGTCTAACTAGTTTTAGCTTGTTAAAAATTTATAATTTTATTTATCAAATTTAGCTTTTTTAAAGTAATGAAATTGCAACACTTTTTTTCTAATTTAGAAAATATTATAAAATTATTAATCGTATCGTTTGCATTTTCTCTTGACTTAATAGAAAAATTGTAATATGATTTATCTAAATAAGGCTATAAAATAGCTTTTAATATTTATTAGAATTTGGGGAGGATTAAAATGAAAGTAAAAAGATTACTAACATTAGTTATTGCAGTACTTATGGTTGCTACAGCTTTCACTGGATGTGCTGGTGGAAATGATGTTGCTACAAGCGATGAAATTTTAAGATTTGGTACATCAGGATATGATGGAGTTTTAAACCCAATCATGACTGATAATACTTATGACTCATATGCGACAGCATTAATATTTGAGTCATTGATTAGGCTAGATGCAAAGGGTGAATATCAACCTGACATAGCTACATGGAAAATTTCAGATGACCACTTAACTTATACATTTACATTAAAAGATGGTATAAAATTCTCTAATGGAACTCCAATGACAGCTGACGACGTATACTTCACATACGCAACAATGGCTCATCCAGACTACAATGGACCTAGAGCTTATGCAGTAGCTGATTTAGTTGGATACGAAGATTATCATTCAGGAAAAACTCAAACTTTTGAAGGTATAAAGGTTATAGATTCAAAAACTATATCTTTCACATTCAAAGATGGTATGGCTTCTCCTGCAAACATTGAATGCTTCGTATATGGTATTTTATCAAAAGATTACTATAAATTTGATAAATGGGATGATTTCTTAGCATTAAACGAAAAACCAATGGGTTCAGGCGTTATGGTATTTGAAGCTTTTGCTCCAAAAGAATATATCAAGATGCTTAGAAATGAAAATTACTGGGATCCTAAAAATGGTGCTAAGATCGGTGGAATTTACTTCTTAGAAGTTCCAGATGAAACATTAATATCTGCTCTTGAAACTGAGCAAATAGACTTTGCACAAGTTTCAGCAAGCCAAGATAACTTACAAGCTCTTAAGGAATTACCAAATGTTAACGCAGTTAACTATTTAGGAAATGGATATACATTCATGTGCTTCAATACAAAGAAACCTACTCTTTCTGACAAGAGAGTACGTCAAGCACTTATGTATGCACTTAACAGAAAAGACTTCATAAAGATTCAATATGGTGAAGGTATAGCTGAAGTTGGTATGGCTCCATTATCTCCAGTTTCATGGGCATTCCCTAAAGAAGGATTAAATCCATATGACTTCGATATGGATAAAGCTGCTCAATTAATGGATGAAGCTGGCTGGAAGATGGGTGCTGATGGATTCCGTTATAAAGATGGTCAAAAATTCAGCATTGGTTGGTTAGTTTACACAGATTCTCCATGGCCAGGAAAATTATCTTCAATGGCAGCTGATACTTGGAAACAACTTGGAGTTGATTTGAAAATAGAAATAATGGACTTCAATACAGTTTCTGACAAGACAATGGATGCTGAACCAGAAGATAGAACATTTGATATCTATACAAGGGGCTTTAGCTTATCAGTAGATCCAGACCCAACTGGAGCATTATTTGATGACAACGCAAGTGCAAAAGGTGGATTCAACGCTTCTGGTTACAGAAACGACTACGCTATGGAACTTGTAAGAAAAGGTAAACAAGAATTTGATACAGCTAAGAGAGCTGAAATATATAAAGAGTGGGCTTTGATTATGAATGATGAATTACCACATGCAATCATAGCTTACAGATCAGAGATTTGGGGAATTAACAAGAAGATAAAAGGTATGGACATCGGAACATACCAAGACTTTACTTCAGTTATTAAGCAAATTACTGTAGAAAAGACTAAATAAATAACTATTAAGTAACAAATTTATTTTAGAAGTAAAATAACTTTGAAAGCCCTGTCTTTTATGGCCGGGCTTTCTTAAATACAATGCATTGATTGAATTTTTTATTATTTCAGTCAGTTATTACCATTGAAATGGAGGTAAAAATGAAAAATTATATCATAAGACGTCTCTTGCAAATGATTCCAGTATTTGTCGGTATAATATTTATACTTTTCATTTTGCTTGAATTGTCACCTGGAACACCAGTTAGTAATATGATGAATCCAAAGATGACAGCAGAGCAAAAGGAAGAGCTTTTAATTAAAATGGGACTTGACAAGCCTTGGTATGTAAGATTTGTAACATGGTTCCAAGAAGCAGCAAAGGGAAATCTTGGACAGTCTGTAAAACATAAAAAACCAGTAACAGAGGTTATTAAAGACTTTATAGGACCTACACTCCTATTATCTACAACTTCACTTATATTTGCAATTCTGATTGGTATACCAATAGGGATTTTGAGTGCAACAAAGCAGTATTCATTCGCAGATAACGCACTAACAGTTTTCTCGCTAATAGGAATAAGCTTACCAGCTTTCTTCTTTGCACTATTACTACTCAAGTATCTCGCAGTAGATGTACAAATATTCCCACTATTCGGTTTGCAAAATGCAACACTAAGAACTAACAATGTCTTTGTTAAAATATTTGATATAGCTTGGCATTTAGTTTTACCAGTTTTAGTTTTAGGACTTAGTGAAGCTGCTACTTTTATGAGATATACTCGTTCTAGTATGCTTGAGGTTATCAGACAAGATTATATTAGAACAGCAAGATCAAAAGGTCTTAAAGAAAAAGTGGTTATATACAAACATGCTCTACGTAATGCAATGATTCCTATCGTTACATTATTAGCCTTTTCAATACCTGGACTTTTATCAGGAGCTGTTATGACAGAAACTATATTTGCTCTTCCTGGACTTGGAAAGATATCAGTTGATGCGAGCATGACTAAAAATATGCCTCTTATATTAGGTATCAATGCGATGTCTTCAATGCTTGTATTATTATCAACCTTAATAGGTGATGTAATGTATGCAGTTGTAGATCCTCGTGTAAGATATGATTAAGGAGGAAGGTAAATATGAAAAAAGACAGATCACAAACATTTTGGGGAAATGTATTATATAGATTTAGAAAAGATAGAAAAGCAGTAGTAAGCTTTTATATACTTTTAATTCTAGTTTTAGGTTGTATATTTGTTCCTGTTTTTTCACCATATAGCATGGTAAAAACTGAAACATCAAATGAAGCAATTAGAGATAAAGCTCCTAGCTCTGATCACATCCTTGGTACAGATGACTTAGGTAGAGATTTATTTACAAGATTATTTTATGCAGGTAGAATTTCCTTGGGACTAGCTCTAGTAGTAGTGTTTATAGAATGTGTAATAGGTATAATACTTGGCTCCATAGCTGGATTTTATGGGGGTATTGCAGATACTATAATTATGCGTTTATCAGAAATATTTATGTCATTCCCATTTATGATATTTGCGATAACAGCTACAGCAGTGTTAGGAACAGGTGTTAAAACATTGATAATTGTTTTATCAATTCTTAGCTGGCCAAGTATAGCAAGAATTGTTAGAGGTCAAATTCTTACTCTTCGTGAGATGGAATATATGGAGGCTTGTGAAGCTCTAGGAATAAGTGATGCTAAAAGAATATTCAAACATTTGTTGCCAAACGTATTAGCGTATATTATAGTTTATGCAACTCTTGGTATGGCAAGTGTTATATTAACAGAAACTTCTCTTAGCTTCTTAGGTCTTGGTGTTTCTCCACCTACTCCTACTTGGGGAAATATGATGCAAGAGGCTCGTAACTTCAAAATACTCAAAGAAAAATGGTGGTACTGGATTCCGCCTGGAATCAGCATATTTATTTCCGTTATGTGCTTTAACTTACTAGGCGACGGACTTAGAGATGCTTTAGACCCTAAATTGAAAAGGTAGGTGAGTAATAATGGATAAAAAAGTTAAAAAAGATGATATATTATTAGAAATAAAGAATCTAAAGACATATTTTCATACAAGCAGTGGTACTGTTAAGGCTGCAGATGATGTAAGCTTCTATGTAAAAAGAGGTGAAACTCTTGGAATCGTTGGAGAATCTGGCTGCGGAAAAAGTATTACTTCTATGTCTATAGTTCGTTTGATAGAGACTCCTCCTGGAAAATATGAAGGTGGAGAAATTTGGTTCGAAGGCGAAGATATGCTTAAAATATCTGATGAAAGAATGAGAGAAATCAGAGGAAATGATATCTCAATTATCTTCCAAGAGCCAATGACATCTCTAAACCCTGTATTTAGAATAGGAGCTCAAATATCGGAGGCTTTAATACTTCACAGAGGTATGACTCCAAAGGAAGCTAGAGAGGAAAGCATTAAAATGCTTAACCTCGTTAAAATACCAAATCCTGAAAGAGTTATTGATAACTATCCATTTGAGTTATCAGGTGGTATGAGACAAAGAGTTATGATTGCAATGGCATTAGCTTGCGCACCAAAGCTTTTAATTGCTGATGAGCCAACTACTGCTCTTGACGTAACTATACAAGCTCAGGTTCTAGACCTAATGAATGATTTAAAGAAAAACATCGATGCATCTATAATTTTCATAACACACGACTTAGGCGTTATAGCTGAGATGAGTGATAGAGTTATGGTTATGTATGCAGGTAAGGTTGTTGAGCTTGCAAACACTGATGAAATATTTAAGAATCCAAAGCACCCTTATACTCAAGGACTTATTGCTTCTAAACCAGATTTAACAACAGAAAGTGATAGACTTCATGTTATACCTGGCGGGGTTCCAGATTTAAGTAATAGACCAAGCGGTTGTCCATTCCATCCAAGATGTCCACATGCTATGGATGTTTGTAAGGAAAAATTCCCTAGTGAAACATTTATTGCAGAAGGCCATTTAGTAAATTGTTGGCTATATCCAGCATCTGATGATTCTAAGAAGGGAGAGTAAAAATAATGAGCAAAGCATTAATTGAAGTAAATAATCTAAAAAAATACTTTCCTATTAAAAAGGGAGTTTTCAAAGGTACAGTTGGACATGTAAAAGCAGTTGATAATGTTTCATTTAAAATAAATGAAGGTAAGGTTTTAGGAGTTGTTGGTGAATCTGGTTGTGGAAAATCAACACTTGGAAGAACAATGCTTAAGCTACTAGATCCTACAGAGGGTGAAGTACTATTTGAAGGCAAAAATGTTTATGATTTAAATAAAAAAGAATTAAATCATATGAGAACAAAAATGCAAATTATTTTCCAAGACCCATATAGCTCATTAAACCCAAGACTTCCTGTTTCAGAAATAGTTGGTGAAGCTATGATGCAACATGGAATAGTTAAAAACAAACGTGAAATGCACGAAAAGGTTATAGAAATTATCGGAAAATGTGGATTGTTCCCAGAGCAAGCTACAAGATATCCTCACCAATTCTCAGGTGGACAACGTCAACGTATTTGTATAGCTCGTGCACTCGCTCTTAATCCTAAATTTATTGTTTGTGACGAGGCAGTTTCTGCTCTAGACGTTTCTATTCAATCACAAATTATAAATCTATTAAAGGATGCACAAGAAGACTTTGGTTTAACATATATGTTTATAACACACGACTTATCAGTTGTTAAGTTTATAAGTGATGATATAGCTGTTATGTACCTTGGACAAATTGTTGAAACTGGAAGCAAGAAGCAAATATTTGACAATCCATTGCATCCATATACAGAAGCATTGTTGTCAGCTGTTCCATCTTTTGATCCAGCAGCAAGAAACAACAAGAAACGTATTATACTTCAAGGAGATATTCCTTCTCCTGCAAATCCACCAAGTGGCTGTAGATTCCATACAAGATGTATCTATGCTCAGGATGTATGTAAGACTGATGTTCCTGAGTACAGAGAAATTGAACCAGGACATTTCACTATGTGCCATAAGGTAAATGGAGTATTTTAAGAAAAAATAAGGGGTTGATAATTAAGTGTTTTTCGGTGGTAACAAAAGAAGAGTCGAAGAGGATTTAGAAAGAATCAGATTTTCGAATCTTCCTATAGAAAAGCAAGAACAAGAATTGAGTGAAAAGGAAAGGCAAAAAAAGGAAATTGAATCTATTCAGTATGAGAAAAATGACCGTTTAGCCTTAATTTTAGCAACATTTTCAATAGTATTACCTCTTGTTTTTATATTTATTGCTGTATTAGCAGTTGTAGTTGGATTATTTTATTGGATTTTTTAGTAAATAAGAATACAATATTGACAACTTAAATACACACAAGGTAGAAGAAAATTTATAGAATTTTCTTCTACCTTTTTATTTGCCTTTTTGTAACATCAATAAAAAATAAACATATTTTAATATATAATCACTTGAAAGGAACGTGAACAGATGTCTAAAAAAGGCAATATTACTGTGATTGGTGCAGATTTAAGACAAATATACATGATAAAAAGCCTCTATGAAAAGGGCTATACAATTCATACATACGGTATAAATAATGATTTAATAACTGATATAATAAAAAAAACTTCCTCAATGCATGAAGCTATGCAAAAAAGCAATATACTAATCTGCCCTATCCCATTTACAAAGGATAATAAGGATATTGCTTTTTTAAATTTATATGAGGATAAGGATGTAAAGCATTTTATAGAAGGTTTAAATCATAAACACATTCTATTTGCAGGTATGATCCCAGATTATTTATCAAGCTATTGCAAAAGGAATAACATTATACATTACGATTTTATGAAAATGAATGATGTAGCTATATTAAATGCTATAGCAACAGCTGAGGGAACCATTGTCGAAGCTATTAAACGAAGCAATATTAACCTACATGGAAGCAAAAGCTTAGTTCTTGGCTTTGGCAGATGTGCTCAGATATTAGCATCTAAATTGAAGGCCTTTGATGTTGATATCTATGTAGCTGCAAGAGATAAGGATGCTGTAGCATATGCTATTGCTTATGGATATCATGGTGTACTGCTTGATAATATAGATAAACACTTATATAATTTTGACTTTATTTTTAACACAATTCCTGCACTAATTTTAACTAAGGAAAAGTTAGAAAAGTTATCACCGTATGTAACAATTATTGACATAGCATCTGCACCAGGAGGTCTTGATTACAATGCTGCAGAAAGCTTAAATTTAAATGCCTCATTGTGCTTAGGATTACCTGGAATATATTCACCAAAGAGCTCGGGTGAAATTTTAGCAGATGTAGTCGAAACAATTCTAGTTGAAAGAAGTGGTGAATTTGAAACTAAATAATTTAAATATAGGTGTTGCCTTAACAGGGTCTTTCTGTACATTTGACAAAATATTTGTAGAACTAGAAAATTTAATAAAGGAAGGCGCTAAGGTATACACTATATTTTCATACGCTTCACAAAATATTGATTGCAGGTTTGGAAAATCTAGTGACTTTATTCAAAAGGCTGAAAGTATAACACAGAATAAACCAATTCTAACATTAGAAGAGGCAGAACCACTAGGTCCACAAAATATGCTTGATATATTAATAGTTGCACCTTGTACCGGAAATAGCTTAGCAAAGCTAGTAAATGGAATAACTGATACTCCTGCACTTATGGCTGCAAAGGGACATCTAAGAAACAATAAACCTCTAGTGATAGCATTATCCACTAATGATGCATTAGGATTTAATTTCAAAAATATAGGAGCTATGCTAAACACTAAAAATGTTTATTTCGTTCCTTTTGGTCAGGATAATTATAACGGTAAACCAAACTCAATGGTAGCACATACAGAGTTAATAATTCCAAGCTTAGAGCAAGCAATGGAAGGTAAGCAATTACAACCAGTGATTAGAAGCCCTCATGTCTAAATAGTAAAACTAAATTACTACTTCATAATAATTTAGTTTTACATTGCAGTAAAGAAGCGTTAAGTCCAGCATAACAATGCTAAAGCTTAACGCTTCTTTTTTTTAGCTAATTAATTTTACTTAAGTGAAAATGATTCACAATCTGTACACTTAACATCTGTTGGATTTGCTTCATGAGTTCCTACTTTTATTGCTGAGAGTGTACAATAGTTTTCAGTATTGTAGTTATACTTGCATTGGCGAACGCTACATTTTATACTTTCATTTTTTTGTCCGTGCATTTTAAGCCTCCTTAAAGCTAATAATATTATTAACAACCTTATTTTATCTCATAATAAATAATCTTTATGAGATAAATATATTATTTGTAATTAAAATTTTAATATGCAAAATTAAAATATTTTTTACTTAATTCTATCATATTTATAGACAAACTCTTATATACTTATATAGAGGTGATTTTTTTGATTATTTCAATTAACAAAAAATTTTTTTTAATAAGCTTATCTTGTATTGTATTATTGATACTAGGATTTACAATATTATTTAATTTAACATCAAAATCAGTTGAAACATTTTCATTAGCTAATAATTGGGGTTTAAGCTTCCAAGAAGAGGGCAAAACTCCAAGGGGTAATGTTAGTGCAGAGTTTTTAAAGAAATATGATGCATATTATGCAGCAAATGGTGATGAAAAGGTAATCTATCTAACCTTTGATGCAGGCTTTGAAAATGGATATACTCCTAAAATATTAGATGTGCTAAAAAAACATGATATTAAATCTACCTTCTTCTTGGTAGGAAATTATTTAGAAACAGAGCCTGAACTAGTTAAACGCATGGTAAACGAAGGTCATATTGTAGGAAATCATACATATTCACATCCTGACATGTCAAAAATCTCAGATGTTGAAGCCTTTAAAAAGGAATTGCAAATGTTTGAGGATAAATATAAAGAAATAACTAATCAAGAGCTAGTAAAATTTTATAGACCACCACAAGGGAAATTTAGTGAGGAAAATCTAAAACAGGCTCAACAGCTTGGTTATAAGACCTTCTTCTGGAGCTTAGCATATGTAGATTGGTATGTAAATGATCAGCCTGCAAAGGAGCAAGCCTTTAAAAAGCTAATTCCAAGAATTCATCCTGGAGCAATAGTATTACTTCATAGTACATCAAAAACAAATGCTGACATATTAGATGAATTAATTACAAAATGGAAGGAATTAGGCTATACCTTCAAAAATTTAAACGAAATAAGCTAATCTATAAATATTAGTTTTTTATTGCATTTTAACAAAAATAAATAACAGATGCAATTAAGTATCTGTTATTTATTTTTGCTATAATAATTATAAATTTTTTTTAATTTATATTTTATATGACATACTGTTGTCATATTAAAGGGAGTATAATACCAGTATGTGATAAAAAATGGAAATATGAAGGAGAAAAAAATGAGTGAACAGCATGGACCAATTGTACTAAAGCCCATTAATGATATTGCTCAATTAATAAAAAACCTAATACCAACAAATGTACCTGATTATTATGCTATAAAGCCAAGGTTTTATAGCATTGCGAGTGAAGAAGCCATACGAAATGGTGTTATTGCCTACAGAAACTTTCTATTTTTATTTTATGACCGATTAAGTTCTGACGGACACCTATATGTAAAGCTTCCAAAGAAGCCTAAAATCTCGGAGATAAAATTAGAGATATTGTATCCAAGCTCTCCTAGCCTGCTAATAGGCTTAAAAGCAATGGCTATTGCAGATATTGAATTAAGAGCAAAAAAATATATGAATGACAATAATCACCATAACCTATTAAGATGTGATTACAGATTATTAAAAGCTGAAGATTCAAATATTCTTGATATGTTAAAGGACTTTTTAAGACCATTACCTGAAAATGTGCAAAAGCTAGCTTTGGAATTACATCAGCATTATGTAGATTTAGGAATGACTTGTGTAGCACAAATAACAACCTTCGAAGTTCATTTTTCTTATGCATATATAAAAAATTGCAAGCGTGTTTTATCGACTAAGGATATTTATCAGAAAAGAATTTGGGAATTTGCTTTAAATGTAAGAAATGGTTATTGTTTAGTTGTTAAAACTAAAAAGACAGATAAATATGCTGATGATATTGAAAAATTCTCTCCATACCTACAAGAAAAGATTGCAAATGGGTATGGTTGTGACAGGAAGCTACGTAATGAAGCTTGTCAATGTGGATGTCAAGGTATACGAATACCTTTAGATGAAACTATACTAAATATCAGTAAGGATATTGTAGTATGGCTAGATAGTGAATTATCATGTTTAAAATAAAATTTATAAATGGAGGATAAAAAATGAGTAAATACGAAAATGCAATGAAGATTATGGATGAGTTATGTGGAAATGGCAAAGACAATGTTATTGCACTTGCAACAATATCATTGACACCTAATTCTGCTGGTAACCCACGTCCTGTTGTACGAATGGTAGATGCATATTATGAGGATGGTGTGTTTTATATTTCTTCAGATTCTAGAAAAAATAAATCTCTAGAAATAGAAAAGAACAATGAGGTTGCTATCTGTGGATTAGATTGCTTTAATGCTAATGGTATAGCTGAAAATCTAGGATGGGTTAAGGATGAAAAGAATGCTGAAATCAGAGAAAAAATGAAGAAATACTTCAAATGGTTTGATGCTCATGCTGATGAAGATAATCCAAACTCAATAGTTCTTCGTGTTACACTCACAGAAGGAATAATAAATGACTATCAGAAAAAATATGGTGATTTACATTACAAAGTAGATTTCATAAATAAAACAGCAAAATAAATCAATCCAAGCAAAAAGCAGTTAAGACATAAAGTCTTAACTGTTTTAATTTCTAAACCTTTGAATAGGTCCATTCCAATGATCTCTACGGATTTCTTCATAATGAAAAACTCAGCTATAGAATAAGCTTCTTCATTAAGCTCTTCTATCATATCCTTTACAACTAATACAAAGCCTGCTATTTTACCATCAACATAAACTAAGTATGGATCCCAACCCTCATTAGTGAAGAAGCCATCTAAATGTGGATAACCAAACAATCCATCTGCATTTACATCATACGGACTAAACTCTGTAAAATCATATACATACAGCTCTAATAGATTTTTTAGTACATGCTTTTACTCTATAAGAGCCTTTTTAATTTCAAGTTTCATAATTTTTCTCCAATAAATTTAGTAAGTTATAGTCTAGATTTTAATATTAATTTTTACAATTTCTTAAATAAGCTTAATTATTTTTCTTAAATCTTCTAATACAATTTTAGCAGACTCAAAATCATTATTTAAAAGAGCAATTGATATTCTTGATTCTAATTGCTTTTTCTTTTGTTCTAATTCTAGGTAATCTCTATCAAAATGAATATTATAAACCATTCTCTTGAACTTCTTCATAGTCATTTTTCTAATTGATTTATCTTCAATAATTAAAACATAATCCATGCAATTAATGATTGAATATATATCATGTGAAATCATCATAATTGCACCATTATAATTATTAATAGCCTTTTCCAATGCAAGCTGCGAGTAGGTGTCTAAGTGACTTGTTGGTTCATCTAAAAGTAACATATTAGCATTGCTAGCAGCAATTTTTGCTAATTGCAGCATATTTTTTTCACCACCAGATAAGGATTCAATCTTATAATTTAGAATTTCACCCTCAAATCCATAGCCAGCTAAATATTCAGTAACCTCTGTATAAGTGTTAAATCCAGAATCTAAAAATTCATCCATAATTG
>JBPOHM010000307.1:0-4084 GCA_052035585.1 Bacillota bacterium | reverse complement strand
AATACCTCAAATGATACAGATAATTAAAACAAAATCCGCTAAAGACATAAGTTTAAATACTTACATGATGATATTTTTAGGACAATTGTTGATGGAAGTGTATGCTATAAATCTTGTAGTTCATAATACAGGTTGGGCATATCTAGTTACTAATACACTTTCATTATTCGCTACTGGTTTTATGGTATATTTAATAACGAAATATGGAAATAAAAAGCTAGTATAAAAAGAACCCAAGTTTAATTTTATAAAATCAAGCTTGGGTTCCTTATTTATATTTCTTCTTCGTAATACATCTTAAAATCCATTATTTTTAAATCACTTTCTAAATATCTTGCAAAAGTGTAAAGTACATCAGATAGTCTATTAACAAATTTGATAAGTAAATCACTTACTTCCTCTTGTTTTTTTAGACTTAATATTCGTCTTTCGGCTCTTCTGCAAATTGTTCTTGCAACATGTAATGCAGCTGAAGCAGTAGAGGAGCCAGGAACTATAAATGCATCAACACCGCTTATTTTAGGTAGATACTCATCAATAATTCTTTCTAGTCCTTGTATATCTCTTTCTAGTATATTAAAAGTGAATTTATCTTTTTCTACAGTAGCAAGCTCACCAGCAACAAAAAACAATCTCTTTTGTATACTTAATAGCTTTTCATTTATACGTTTATCTTCAATAAACTTAGTAGCAAAGCCAATATATGAGTTAAGCTCATCTATAGTACCATATGCTTCTACTCTTAATGAATCCTTATCAACTCTTGTTCCGTCATATAGTGATGTTTGACCTTTATCACCAGTTTTAGTATAAATTATCATATTTACCTCCAAGGTAGTTTATTTATTATAATGATACCCTGAACTGTATGAAATTAATCAATGATTTTCATGCTTGATTCTTTAAGTCTGCAATAAGGTAAACCATCATCTGGATCAATATATTCCTCAAATATACCAACTACTTCAACTTCAGTTCCTTCTTCAGGGTATTCGTCAGGATAAATACGGCTTCCATCCTCCCAAACAAATTCTATACCTTGAACACAGCATTCTGTAGCATCAGCAATTATAACATAGTGATAATGCTTATCTCCTGCTTGGTTAGTCATAGTAGTATATTCGCCACCCATTTTTACAACTTTTCCTACATAGTTTTTAGGCTCTGATACAAGCTGAAATACTGTTGCATATACCATTTCACTGCTCATAACAGTTAGGTCTATATCGATATTATCATATGCTACTTTACTATTATCTATTATTGGTAATATAGTGACCTGCTTATCTGAATTCAAATCTCTTTTAGTTGAATCATTATTAGAAGAAGCACTATCGTTGTTTTTTATTTGCTCATCTAAAACCTTATCAACTGTAGATTTATTATCTATTTTCTTATTTGTATTATTTGTATCAGAGCAAGCACTTAAAGAAAGTATTGCTAATCCAATAATAGCTAATTTACATATTTTTTTAGTTATCATTTTAATTAAATCCCTTTCTTATATAATATTCAACTATATTCTATTTTTCATAATTTAAGCTTAAGTTTTTGATTATATCTTCTATATTCTTAATAATTTTCCCATTATGTAGCAAATTACAAAAACTACTATGTTTGCTGCAACTATTGTTGAGCCTACAGGTGTTGAAAATAATATAGATATTATCAAGCCAAGTACAGCACATAGTACAGATATAATAGCTGAAAGTATTACAACTCCCTTAAAGTTTTGAATCACTCTCATAGCTGATAGGGCAGGGAATATAATTAAAGCTGATATTAAAAGTGATCCTACTAAATTCATCGCAAGTACTATTATTACTGCTGTAATTATTGCTATAAGAAGATTATATCTATCTGATTTTATTCCACTAGCCTTTGCAAAGTTTTCATCAAATGTAACTGCAAATATTTTATTGTAATTTAAACAGAAAAGTATTACTACAATAATTGATATTACAATTGATAAAATAACTTCATTTTTTGTTAATGTCAATATTGAGGTTGAGCCAAAAAGTGTTACACAGACATCTCCTGAAAGATTTGAAGAGCCAGAAAATAGGTTTAGCAATAAATATCCAATAGCTAGTGAGCCTACAGATAGCATTGCTATTAAAGCATCACCTTTAATCTTTGTATTTTGTCCTGTTTTAAGAAGCAAGATAGCAGTTAGTATTGTTACAGGCATAACAAATATCATATCATTATTTATTTTTAAAACAGATGCTATTGCTATAGCACCAAATGCAATATGTGATAATCCATCACCAATAAATGAAAATCTTTTTAATACAAGTGTAACACCAAATAGAGAAGAGCATAGTGCTATTAAAACTCCTACTATTAAAGCATATTGTACAAATGGGTATTGGAAGTAAAATATAAGCTTAGATATCATTTCACTCATTTAAGCTACCTCCTTCTTCAATAAATAGCTTTGAGAGATCGCTTTTTAGATAGTCATCCTTTTTACCAAAGAAGGTTCTATGCTTGCTCATATGGAGAATATGGCTAGCATATTTTATACTTGCTTTTATATCATGAGAAACCATAATAACTGTAATACCTTCTAAGTTTAATTTGTGAACTACATCATATAAATCAGCAGTAGCTTTAGGATCAAGTCCAGCTGTAGGCTCATCTAGTAGGATAAGCTTTGAAGTAGCACAAAGTGCTCTAGCAAGAAGTACTCTTTGTTGTTGACCTCCTGATAGGTTTCTATAGCATTTCTTTCTAAGCTCCCAAATATCCATTTTCTTTAGATTTTCTTCTGTTAATGCTTTTTCTTTTTTACTATAAAATGGTCTATTCCCACATTTAGATAGAGTACCTGATAGTACTATTTCCCAAACAGATGCAGGAAAATCCTTTTGTACCTCTGTTTGTTGTGGAAGATATCCTATTTCAAATTGATTCCAATCATTTCTTATTGTAACTTTACCACTTATAGGCTTCATTAAGTTTAATAATGTTTTTATAAAGGTGCTTTTTCCTACACCATTTTCTCCAACTATACAAAGATAATCACCATCATTAACTTCAATATTAAGGTTTTCAATTACTGTTTTTCCATCATAGCCTAAGGATAAATCTTTACATATAAAAAGTGCTTCTTTTGTGTTTGTCATATTACCTCCGTAATATTGATGATAATAAACTGTAATTATAATCATTTATTATCAAAATTTTTCTAATTTAATGCTTCCTTCAATACTTCTAAGTTATTTTTCATAGCAGAAAGATAATTATATCCTTCATTTATTTTTTTCTCAGTAACAGACTGTAATGAATCCATAACTAATATTTTTTGATTTTTAGTAGTAGTATTGTTGATAATAGTATCAGCAAGCTTATCATTTGAATTTTCAATAACTAAAACTGATAGTAGCTTTAATTCATCAGTTTTTCTTGAAAGGAAGGCTATTGTTTCAAAGCTTGCTTCTGTTTCAGCACTGCATCCTGTAAATGCAGCATAATAGCTTAATCCATAATCATCTACCATATATCTAAAAGGGAATCTATCAGCAAATAATATTGTTTTAGTTTTTGCTAATTCTACAGCCTTTTGATATTCTGTATCTAATTCAGATAGTTTTTTAATATAGTCATTGCTATTCTTTGTAAAAACTTCAGAATTTTTATTGTCTATATTTATAAGTTTATTTTTTATTTCATTAACAAAAATCTGAGCATTCCTAAGCGATAACCAAACATGCTCATCTATTTCATCCTCATCATGATCGTCGTGATCGTCTTCATCTTCATGCTCGTCTGGCTCCATACCTTCAACAAGCTCTTCAATTTTAACCTTATCTCCTAAAACCTCAATAAGATTGATTACTTTTACATCCTTATTTATAGCTTCCTTTATAACTGAATCTACCCATTTATCAGATATACCACCATTATAAATGAATAAATCACTGTTAGATATTTTTGCTATATCTTCAGCACTAGGTTGATAATTATGTAAATCAATACCTTTACTTGCTAATAGAGTGATTTGATAATCATCGATTTTTTCACCTATGATTTCTCTGACCCAATCATATTGTGGGAAAGTTGTACATACGATTTTTAT
>JBPOHM010000103.1:0-5060 GCA_052035585.1 Bacillota bacterium | reverse complement strand
TCCCATAGAGAGATTATCTCTTATGAGAATAGAATTAATATTGAAATAATCATACCAAATATTGATATACCTTCTGCCATACCAACAAATATCAAAGTTTTACCTAGTATAGATGAATCCTCTGTTACTGCTCCAATCGCTGCTGAGCCAACAGAAGCAACTGCTATACCTGCACCGATTGTTCCAAGTCCTGTACTTATTGCAGCAGCTAAATATTTAAATCCATCTCCAAGAGTTAATCCAACACTTGCTGCAGCCTCTTCTACCTCTGCAAATACGGTTTTGCCAAACATTGCAGATATAATCATAGCAACTGCTATCACACCAAAAGCTGAAACTGAAGCTCCTACATACTTTTTAATACTACCCTTTTTATTTTCCTTGTTTGCCTTTTTACCATAAAGTATTGTTCCTACTGACACTGCTATTGCCATTAATAATAATAAAATTTGCATAATTTCCTCCAACTGTTTTATAAGAATTTTTTAAATTTAAATTAATCATTTAATTTTACTGGCTTATATTCAAGCCCGTCACCAACAAAATATTTACTAAACATCTCATAATACTCAAGTCTTAGACATTGAATTAGTACAACTAGTCCTTCAAGACTGAGTATCAATAAGTTTCCAACAAAAAGTATAAACACCTTTGCTATAACATTAGTAGTTAAGTTAGACATAACTACAAATGCAAAGGATAATCCAGCATGGCTTAGTGCAAATGCACCAACACGCATGAAGGATATAGCATTACTTAATGTTCCTAGGATTGTTTCTATACCTTCAAATATACTCTCAGTAAAATACTCTCCAACCTTTCCATGTATCAATGGTCTCTTACCAATAACAAGATGGGTTATTGGCTGTTTTAAAATCATTATAATCAAACTAACAACCAATGATATAATAAACACCTTAACAGGTACATTAATAACATTTAATAAAGAAACACCTGCCAATATCAAGCTAATAAAGAATATATATCCCATTACACCATTTTTACCAAAGATTCCTTCCTCAATATTGTTTTTCTTGAGTTGATTTATAATACCAATCACAAATGATACTGTTAATACAACTACCCCAAAAACAACACCAGTCAATAATATCGGCATAATGTTTGCTGGATCAAGAGGTTTTCCAATTAAGCTTGGCAACCATGGCAATTCTTCTTTTTCTAGTCCAAATAAGCTACCATACACAAAACCAAAGATTGTAGAGCTTATACCAACTCTCATTGCTATATCTCCTAGCATTTTACTCTTCTTGCTAATTAAAAGACCAGCTAAAAAGTATATTAAGCCTTGACCTATATCACCAAACATCAATCCAAACATTAAGAAAAATGTAAGTGATAAAAATAGTGTAGGGTCTATCTCATTATAAGAAGGCAATCCATACATTGTAACTATCATCTCAAAAGGCTTTGCAAAAAAAGAGTTTCTAAGCTTTGTAGGTGGTTTGACATTTTTGCCTATTTCTTCAGGCTTTTTATATGTCATGAGGAATTTATCTGTAACTGCTTCTAAGGAGCTTCTTATAAGGTCCTTATCTCTTGCTCTTGCCCAAGCATCTATTACAAATACATTTCCATCATAATTAATATTTTTTTCTAGCTCATAAACCTTCTTTTCAAGCTTTACAGCTGTATATATTTTATTAAGTAGATCATCATTATCCTTTATAACCTTATCAATATTTCTAAGATCATTTTCTAATTCCTTTGATAATGTATCAATCTGACTTCTGGTTTGAGCTATTATTTCCTCAACTGTACCATTAACTTCAATAGGTGGTACAATTCTATTCCAATTTAAAGATTTTAATAGCTTTACATTTTCTTCCTTAAGCTTCTTAGGATATATAACTATATATATGTCCTCTACTGAAGATTCAATTATGCCTATTTTCAATGCTATTGCAGTAATATTCTCATAATTTCTCTTCATTCTTATACTGTCCTCATGTGATAGGGTTCCAACCTCATAATCGAAATAATTCAAATTGGACAATCTTCCAAAGTCTAAGCTTTTATCCTTTATATTATCAATATTTTTTACAAAGCTTGTTAACTCAGAAATTTTATTTTTCTTGAAGTTTATTTCTTCAAGTACACTCGCCATTTCGTCATTTATTTTTTGAAAGCTTTCTGCTAAGCTCTCATAAGTGTATTTAAAATTTTCTATATACTTTTTATCTACCTTTAAATCTATATTGGCAATTTGACAAAGCTTTTCTATAGAAGCTTCAATATCACTGTATTTTTTAATCATATCGCTAATATCAATATTTTTAAAATAATTAGATTCTGGTGCAAAGGCTTCATATTCATGAATCATATAGTTATCATCATATGTATTGCTTTCCTCAAAATCGAGATGAGCACTTTCTGACAATACAATTTGCTTTAATAAGTTGTGCATGTCATTAAGTGAAGCTACAATTTTAATTAGCACCATTTTTTCAACAGCCATTTTATTCCTCCTTTTTCAAGTGTTTTATGCTTTATATAGTTCTTGTTAAGTATTTACTCATAATTTCTTTAGGTACCTTATACTTAATGCCTTCTGTTATAATTATAAAATCCTTAAAAATTATTTCATTCATATAATAATAGGCTAAAACAGTACCAATTGATTTTTTGCTTTTATCTATCTTACTAAGATACTTATAAAAGTATCTATCCATATTAATACCTATCTCACTATCTGATGAAACTTCAAACACGTCATATTTTCTTAAATATTTATGAGCCAAAGCCTTCATTTCATCAATTGACTTTGTATAGCACAGCTTTTTTAAGCCTTGATAATTAATTCTTTTGCCGCCTGGCAAGCAATAAATCAATATCTCTTCAGGTGAAATATTATAATATCTCAATCCTCTATAAATCCACTGCACATTTTCAAAATCTACCTTGAAGCCAATTATGTCTTCAACCTCTTGTCTATCTGCATCATCTAATTTTTTAGCCTTTTTAAGCAAATTATTATACAGATATATCTGTAATTCCATCTCTATATGATATTCTCTTTTGAACACATCCTCATTTGATAAATTTCTAAGCTTTTCATAAAACGAACTTCCCTTTGCATTTGCAGCAAGATTTGCTGTTAGCTCAGTAATATTTGAAGATGCTATTAGCTTATCAAATGAAAGCTCTGCAAATTTTTCAGAATGTATAAAATGCTTTCTTATATCATTCAAATTTTCATTTTGAGATACCTTTCTAATTACTAAAATCAAATCAATCAGTTCAAACTCAAATAATAGTGTTCGTAAAAATGCTTTGTATGGTCCTGAAAAATAATGAATAATATTCTCCATTTCTGCTACTCGAAGTCTTCCAAAGAAGGTTTCTAGGTCATCTCTGTGGATTTGATTAGGATCAACTCCTCTTAGAATTATTTCAAATTCAGGCGAATCCTGTAATACAGATACGAGCTCCTCAACATTCTTACATTCAAGCACTCTATTCCAGTTTTCTTCAATTAAAAGCTTGCTCATCATAGATTTAATTTTTGTATTTACTGCATCATATGCTACATATCTGCTCATTTAATTACCCCACCTCTAAAGTATCAGATGTACCTATAGCAAACAGCTTGTTAAATACTATCTCTACCAACCTATCTTCAATCTGTAAATATTTCTCTTCTATATTACTAGTCAATGCATTTTGTGTTGGTTGATTAATATTTGCATCAGCTATCTGTGATAATATCTTTTCAGCCTCTTTTTTAGCATTTTCAAGCATAGTTTCGCTATATTGAGCTATTTTACTTTCTAATTCTTGCTTCTTATTAGCCAAGATTTCGTCATTTTTCTTCTTATTCTCAAATGCTAATTGATCAATTTCAATAATTTGCTCTATTATATCCTTCAAGCTAATTCACATCCCTTTCTATATTAATACAATTAATTTTTGCTTTATTTTGTCCATAAATCATTAAATTATTTAAACAAACACTATTTTACTCCTAATTGGAAGATTTTGCAAGAGGTATTTTAAATTATTTATCGTTATTTTGTTAACTAAAATTTGTAAATATTATACATAATTTACTAAACATAGACTAAGCTACTTCCTATGAAAAATAGTTTAGTCATAAAGAAAAAGTAGTTACACGGGTAACTACTTTTTATAGATTATTAAATAAATTTATGGTGTGAATATTCCTAGTTATAGTTATTTAACAACCAAGTTACACCGTCTATGTAAATAAATTACTTAACCATTTTAGCACTTCAGAGCCTACAACCTCAGCACCATTTTCCTTATCAGTACCTAAGAAGTGATTGCCGTTTGACTTCTCTACTAAAGTTATATTATGATATGGTAATAGCTTCTTCCATAAATATGCTTGTTCAATGTGAGCTTCTTTATCTTCAGAACCATGCAAAATCAAGATTGGCAAATCAAAATATTTCATAAAATATCTCCAATTATCATTTAATTTAGTTTCTTGCCAAAATCGAATAAATGGTCCATCATTACCAAATGGTTTGTTTATTTTTAAAATTTCATCATAGCTCATATTTTCTATTTCTTGAATTTCTTCAATAAACTTTTTATATTGGTCTTGGTTTTGTGCTAACATTAATGCATTATGAAATCGCTTTGTTGCAATACCACCTATTATTACTACAGCATCTGCTTCATCTAATGGCATATGGGGAACATGAAGACTACCACCACTCCAGCATAAAATTATTCTTGGCTTATTAGAAGGCATTTCATCAAATATTCTATTTAACTGTTCAATTATAACGTTATGATCTACCTTCATATACTCATCAAAATTAATTCTATCTTGATATACGCCATGTCGTGTGTATCGCAAGGTGCTCCAGCCATTACTAGTTAGTACCTTTGACAGCTGCTCATATAAGGACATTGCTCCTAATGGATATTTCTCATAACTAACACCTGGAATATTACCCTCTAAATTCATTGCAGCTGTCCCATGCACTAAAAGTATACTCCCCCTACTCTCCATACCTTCTGGATGATCCCATTTTATATTATCCTTTTCCATACTATACTCCCCCAATAAT
>JBPOHM010000220.1:0-1923 GCA_052035585.1 Bacillota bacterium | reverse complement strand
GAATATTACTGATAAGAATATTGTAATTAATTATAAATGAATATAATTATTAATATAAATTTGACTTCATTTAGAAGAAGTGGTCCACAATTAGGGGTCCAAGACAATGTTAAAATGGAATTCAATATACAATATCAGTGAAGCATTGAAAGAAACTACAGAATGGTATAAAAGATATTATAATGAAAATAATAGTGAAGAATTATACAAGTTTACAATTGAACAGATAAAAGAATATATGAAAAGAGGTGGTTATTATGCTGGCAATTAAAAAAGTAATAAAGGCTGATGAGATAAAAAATCTTAATATTCCAAAAGAAATGGGAGAATATATTGAGATTATTATTCTTCCTGCAAAAGTTAGCCAAAATATAGATGGAGAAAACTTTTTCGAACTGATTACAGAAGATGGAAAGGATATAAAAGTACCTAATTGGACTGATGATGAATGGAACCACGCATCTTTATATTCTCTTTTTGATTCAGAAGAAGATGACGAAGATTGGAAGAAAACATTTAGTGTTAAAACCAGGCGATGAAGCATTCTCAGCTTGACTGGGAATCTACTCTTTATTAATGTTAGAAAAATGAAAGGAGCTTCTGATTAAATATAGACTAATTTTGTCTCATCTGAAAGATGCAAAACAAATTGAATATATTAGATTATAATATATTGCATAAGTTTATTAATTTGGAGGATAAAATTTGATAGAGTATAAAGAAAAGATTTTAAAAGATATAGAAAAAATTCCAGAAAGTAAGCTACATACTATATATATGATTGTTCACATCTTAATAAATGAATTAACAACTGATAAACCTAAGAAGAGAGCTTCATTAAAGGGTATATGGAAAGGGATAAAAATTGATTACTCTTTGATTAATGAAGCAAAGAAATCAATGTTTTATTATGAATACAAATGAAGGATGATATTTGTTATGTTGCAGATACTCACTCTCTTATCTGGTACTTTACAGAAGATTAAAGACTTAGCAAAAGAGCATTAGATGCCTTCGAAGAAACAATTAATAAAGGCGTCATTATTATTCCAGCAGTAGTACTTGCTGAGATAATGTTTATATCTAAGAAAATAAGTGCAGTAGTTTCATTTGACTTCTTACTTGAAAAATTAGAAGAGTATGAAAATTTTATTGTTGCTCCCTAAGATTTAAATATTGTTAAGATAGCGAATAATTTTCTTTGTCATTCTGAAGGCTTGAAAAGCCCGTGAGAATCTCCTTATTTTTACATTATTCCTTGTAGAGATAAACCAACTACAAATTGTAGGGGCATTTATCAGGTGCCTGCTATGTAGTGGTAGACCTACTTATATTGATGTTAATTATAACTTCTTAGAAATGAAAGGTTATTTTTGCACTTTTACTACCAGCACCACAACTACACACTAAGTACTATTTGATTTGTTTTTTTATTATAATTGTATTATAATACAATTATAAATATGATTAAAGTTGTATAAGGAGGATTAAGTTGAGCATTACAAAGCTAACAGTAACAATCACCAACGACAATTACAAACAAATTGAGGAGGAGAGGAAAAAACAAAATCTCTCTCGTAGTGCCTTTGTTGATGGAATTTTAAAAACATATTTTGAAGAAAAAATGAAAGAGGAGCTCGTTAAGAGATATATAGAAGGATACACAAAAATTCCCGAGGATACAAATAAATCAAATGTTCTTGTCAAAGCACAAAGCTCTATATTAGGAGAGTTTTAGATGCGAAGAGGAGAAGTATGGTGGGCAAACCTCCCTAAACCTATAGGGAGGCGCCCTGTTATTCTTTTGTCAAGAGATGAAGCATACATTGTTAGAAGTGCTGTGACTGTTGCAGAGATAACCACAACTATTAGAAATATTCCTGTCGAAGTTCCTCTTGATATTTCTGATAATTTACCAAAAGA
>JBPOHM010000208.1:0-20578 GCA_052035585.1 Bacillota bacterium | reverse complement strand
GAGCACAATAAAAAAGAGAGACTTCTATATTCTCTCTTAAAATATCAACATAAATTTAATTTAAAGCTGCTTTTACTTCACTGAGCATTATGTTCATCATGTTGATACCACCATTAGCAAGGTACCAAGCTTCAGCATTTAAATAAACTACCTTATCATTTTTAAATGCAGTTATACTCTTTACTAGATCATTATTTAAAGTATTACTTGCAGTTACTGAACCACCTGCTACAGTTGTTCTATCAATAACAAATAAAATTTCAGGATTTACTTGAGCAATATATTCAAAGCTTGCTTCTTGGCCATGAGTAGAAACATCTATAGAATCATCTGCTGTAGGAACTCCTAATACATCATGTATTAAACCAAATCTTGAACCCTTTCCATATGCACTTAGATTTCCGTCATTAGTCATTATTACTAATGCTTTCTTTTCTGATGATTTTGCTAATGCTTTGATAGCTTCTATTTCACTATCGATTTCACTTAGGTACTTTTCTGCTTCAGCTTCTTTACCGATAGCTTTAGCTATATTTAATGTACTTAATTTAAAATCATCCATATATGTAGCTGCATTTATTTCAACATATATTGTTGGAGCAATTTTACTTAATTCTTCATAATAATTTGCTTGTCTAGCACCGATGATTATTAATTCAGGTTCAAAGTTAAATATAGCTTCCATGTCTGGCTCGAAAAGTGATCCAGCATTAACAGCGCCTTCATATTTAGATAATGATGATGGTATATTGCTTGTTGGAACTGCTAATTCTAGCTCTTGAGTAAGTGCATCTATTGTGTCAAGACTTCCCATATCAAATACTACTACTTTTTTTGCTGCTGTTTCTAATTTTATAGAACCCTTTGCATGTTCGATATTTATTTCTTTTAGTTCTTCTACCTTAACTTCTTTGTTTGCTGTATCTTCAATTTTGTTTGTATCAGAATTTTGAGGAGCATTTACATTAGCATCCTTTGCTTGACTACACCCCACCATTACTACTACTGAAAGTAACATAACTAATGCTATTGATAATATTTTTTTCATTTTTTAATCCTCCTAGATTTTTAAGCTATTTAGTTTAATTTAATTGTAATATAAACAAATGTTATTACCATTTACCGATTCAACATCTATATCCATACCATAAACTTCTTTTAATACAATTTTATTTATAATCTCTTCTGTTTTACCTTCCTTTATCACTCTCCCATTTTTCATTGCTACAACATAATCTGCATAGCAGGATACAAAATTTATATCATGAATTACAACCATAATGGTCTTATTCATTTCTTCAACTAATTTTTTTAAGACCTTCATTATTTTTACTGAATGCTTCATATCCAAATTGTTTAGAGGTTCGTCAAGGAAAATGTACTTTGTGTCTTGTGCTATAACCATAGCTATGTATGCCATTTGCCTTTGTCCACCACTAAGCTCATCTAAATATGAGTTTTGAAGATCTTGTAAATCTAAATATGATAAAGCAGCATCTACATGCTTTATATCCTCTTTTGTCAGCCTATCCTGCGAATAAGGGAATCTTCCGAAATTTACTAATTCTCTTACTGTTAATCGTATATTTAGATGATTAGACTGCTTTAAGATAGATAAACGCTGAGAAAGCTTATTATTATCCCATTTACTTATATCCTTATCATCTATGTATACATCACCAGAGCTTTTTGAAAGTGTTCGACTCATAAGTGATATTAATGTACTTTTACCAGCTCCATTACTACCTATAAAAGCAATTAGCTTTCCTTCTGGAATTTCTATACTAACATCCTCAACTACCTTTTTTTCATTATAAGCTTTTACTAATTCATTTGTTTGAATCATACCTTTTTCTCCTTTAATATCATGTAAATAAATAAGATACCTCCAATGAAGTTGATTATCACACTAATTGTAGTACTAAACTTTATAATGCGTTCTGTAAATAACAATGCTGCTATAAGTATTACTGCACTAAATAAGAAGGTAATAACTATTCGATATTTATGTTTATATGTATCGTAAAGCTTTCTTGAAACACTTACTACCAATATACCTAAGAAAGTTATAGGTCCTACCAGTGCTGTAGAAACAGATACTAGTATTGAAATAATAATTAATGTCTTTAACACAAATTTTTGATAATTAACTCCTAAATTAATAGCATGGTCTTGACCTAAGGAAATTACATCAAGCTTTGGGTTATCTTTAATTGTAAAGATTATACAAAGTATAATTACTAAAGCACTAATACCTAACAAGCTATCATTAATATTATTAAAGCTTGCAAACATCTTATCCTGAAGATTTGAAAACTCATTTGGATCCATAATAACCTGCATAAAGGTTGACATACCATTAAATAAGGTACCTATTATAATTCCAACTAATATTAGAAAATAAATATTTGTATTCTCTCTTCTAAACAATGCTAGAAATAATAAGCATGAGCATAATATCATTGCAACAACAGATATAATAAAGTTTGTATATCCAGTCATCATAGAAATTGTACCTGAGCCAATAAACATAACTATAAGTGTTTGAATAAACATATATAGAGCATCAAGTCCAATTATACTTGGAGTTAAAAGCCTGTTATTAGTTATAGTTTGAAAGCTTATAGAAGAATAGCTTACACAATAGCTTACTAAAAATATCGTTGCAACCTTTATAAATCTTTTAGGTAAAAAGAAGGAAGTATTTTTTGGAGTTAAACCTATAAATAAGAACATAGCACTAAATATAATAAAGATAATTGATAAAATCAATATTATCAGTACTGCCTTTTTATCAAATTTTAAATCTTTCATATTATACCTTACCTTTCTTCATGAAAATAATATATAAGAATATAATACTTCCTAAGATGCTTACTATTAAGCTTATTGAAACTTCATATGGGAATATTATTAATCTTCCTACTATGTCGCATAAAAGTAAGAACAAGGATCCCAATATTGCTGTATCTATTAGAGTGTATTTTAAATTATCTCCCCTATACATTGATACAAGGTTTGGTATAATTAATCCTATAAATGCAATATTTCCAATTGTTACAACTATAATTGCAGTCAATAAAGATACTATAAGTAAACCAAGCAAAACAATCTTTTTATAATTTAGGCCAAGATTTGTAGCAAAGCTCTCTCCCATTCCTGCAAGAGTAAATTTACCTGCATACAAATATGCTAATAATACTAAAGGTATACCAAAATACAATATTTCATAATTCCCTTTAATAATTAGTGAAAAGCTTCCTTGAAGCCAAGATGATATATTTTGTATAAGGTCAAATCTATAAGCAAAGAAAGTTGTAAAGGAACCAACAACACTACCTAACATAATTCCTACAAGTGGAACCATTATTGCGTTTTTAAGCTTCATCCTTTGAATAATAAATATAAATAATAAATTACCTAGAAATGCAATAATAAATGCTATAATTATTTTTAAAATCTTAGCTTGACCACCTGCAATAAACATTGCTATTAAAACTCCTAGCTTACACCACTCCATCGTTCCAGCTGTAGAAGGAGAAGCAAATTTATTTGCTGTTATAGTCTGCATTATTTGACCTGAGATACTTAAGCCAGCACCAGTTATTATAACACTTAATAATCTTGGAAGTCTGCTTATAGTTAATATGTACACATCATTGTAATTTCCACTAAATAACCCCAATATACTAAAATCCTTTACCCCTATAGATAAGGATATAAATCCTAATATTATTAAGGCCGTCAATAATATCATTCTTTTTTTCATAGGCTTTTTCCTTTTCTGTTATTACCTATTTCTAAATCTATAATAAATATAAAAATATTTCTTATATGTATTATAGAGTTAGATATAACTAACTCTATAATAAAAAAATAATAGATGAGTTAGTCGGCACTAACTATTATAATTAAATAGTTAAAATTTGTCAAATGGTAATTTTTAACAGTTCATTTTCTAATTACCTATAATATCTTAGTAATTATTTTAAAAAATTCCAAACAATTGTTTGAATTTTATTTTAGATTATGGTATAATAATTACAAATTAGCAATTCTTATATATGATTATTATATAATTGACTATGGCATAATATAAGAACAGTACATAAATGTTGAAATTACAAGGAATAATTATAATATAATAAAAGAAAGGTTTTGGTGAACAATATGTCATATGAAGATTTAAGTGGAATTCAGATAAAAATACTGGAATATATAAAGAAGGAATTAGCTACTAGAGGTTATCCACCATCTGTTCGTGAAATGTGTAAAGCAACAGGATTAAACTCTACTTCTTCTGTTCATGCTCACTTAACAACATTAGAGAAAAAAGGATACATAGTTAAAGGAAGCAATAAAATGCGTGCTATTGAAGTTGTTGATGTTGATAACCCCTATGCAGATTTACCAAAGCAAGAGGTAGCTTATTTACCAGTGCTTGGTAATGTAGCAGCTGGTACTCCTCTACTCGCTGTAGAAAATGTTGAAGATTTATTACCAGTTTCAATAGATTTTATTGGCAATAATGAATCATATGTTCTTAAAATTAAGGGAGACAGTATGATTGAAGCAGGAATACTTGATGGAGATTATGTTATCGTAAATAAACAAAATGTAGCTAAAAATGGTGATATAGTTGTTGCTCTAATCGATGATTCTGCAACTGTAAAAACATTTTATAAGGAAAAGGATCATATTAGATTACAGCCTGAAAATAGTGCAATGGAGCCTATAATAGTTAAAGAACTAAGTATTTTAGGAGTAGTTAAGGGATTAGTAAGAAGATATTAATCAATAATATATAGGTAAGTACATGGAAAAGATATTGCTTTATAAAGATATAGATCAAATTAAGGATTATATTGATAGATATAGTTTAGAACATATAAAAAATGGTCAGATAGGTAAATTCGAGTGTCATGCTAATTTTAATTTACTTTCCTTTGTTTGGCATGATATAGAAGCTCCTGACGATCCCCCTTCACTAATTATTATTCATTTTAGTGAGCAAAATATATTTTTTATTTGTGAGGAAGAAAGAAGCTTAAATAAGGTACAAAAATTATACAAAAAAGATGATTCTAATGAAAAAATGATTTATAATTTTTTTGCAGAGCTTATAAAGGGCGATTCAGACTTCCTAGAAACATTGGAGGAATTAATAACAGAAACAGAGGATGCACTTCTCACCTCTTCTAAAAAAGAATGTGCAGATGAAATTATATCCTATAGACGAGAGTTATTAAAATTAAAAAGATATTATGAGCAACTTAACAGAATTTTTGAAGGTCTTGTACAAAATGAAAATAATATTATTTCCAAAGATAGTCTAAGATATTTTCATATATTAGATAACAGAATTGATAGATTATTTGCTAATGTTTTAAACTTAAGAGACTATGTAACACAAGTTCGTGAAGCTTATCAAGCACAAATTGATATTGAGCAAAATAATTTAATGCGTGTATTTACAGTTGTAACTTCAATTTTTCTACCATTAACCCTAATCGTTGGTTGGTACGGTATGAATTTGCAAATGCCTGAATTTTCTTGGCAGTATGGTTACTTATTTGTAATAGGACTAAGTATATTAATAACTATAGTATGCTTAGTAATATTTAAGCGTAAAAAGTGGTTCTAAGTAATAACAAACCCAAATGTAATGAACAATGTTCAATATATTTGGGTTTTTATTTGTTATTATATAGATTCTATTTTATTTTTAATTACATCAAATCTTTCATCAGATAATAATGCACCCTTAGTTTCTACAACAGCAGATGATACTAAATTAGCTATTTTTATTGATTTTTCCATATCATATTTTTTATAGTAGCAAGCCATGATAGCTCCAATATGAGCATCACCCGCACCATTTGTATCAATTTGATTTGCTTTAACTGCTTCTATTAAGGTTAATTTCATGCCATCATAGTAATAAGCACCCTTACTACCACAGGTTATAATTATCACATTTTTTGTAATATTATATAAATGCTTAACTGAATTTAATAGTTCATTTTGCTTAGTAATTTGATATGCTTCACTCTCATTACAATGTAATATAGGTGATAAACTAATAATTCTATTTAACAAATTTTCTGATAAGAACTTTATTCTTGGTCCTGGAGCAAAGAATATTGGAATGTTCTTATTTTTCTCTAAAAATTCAACTATGTCATTTCCTGTAGCATCCTCAACATCAATGCCACAGACATATATAGATTCTATTTGTGATGTATCGATGGTATCTAACCATTCCTTATGAATTAAATACTCTGCTCCATGATTTGATACGAATGTTCTCTCTCCAGTAGCTTCAATAAAGCAATAACAGCATCCATTATCCATATTAGGTGTAGGAATTGGTGTTGTAATATTTTTAGCACTTAACTCATTTCTTACATAATCACCATATACTCCTGTTCCTATTGGAGAAAATAATATATAAGGAACATTAAAATGTCTTAATGTATCAGAAACATTATATGCACAACCACCTAGAGACATTTCCTGAGATCTTATATTTATTGACTGTCCTGTTTTAGGAATATAGTCTAAATTTATTATGATATCAACAACTGTTGAGCCAATAACTAATATTTTTTTCATTATTATACTCCAATACTATTTTTTAATTGCATAATAAATACAGTGATGTGATTTATTCCTATAGATAATATCTTCTTCTTTATCTATTCGATTCATCCCACACTTTTCCATTACTCTTATACTTGGTATATTGTTTTCAAAGGCTCCTGCAATTACTTCATTAATAGTACTGTTTAAAAATGTATATTTGATTATTGCTTCTAATACCTCTGTTGCATACCCATTATTGTGATGGTCAGGGTCAATAACATATCCAAATTCTATTTTATCTGTGTCTCTATAAACTTCATTTATCCATCCAATAATTTTATTATCCTTATAGATACCAAAATCATAATAATTACCTGAATTAGAACGTTCCTGAAGCTTTTTAAACAAAGACAATGCTTCATTTTTATCTTTAAAATCAGGAATCATGTATGTTAATTTAATTTTCTTATTCATTAGCATTGATATCATATTTTCTTGATCTTCATCTGAAAAATATTTCAATACTAACCTTTTCGTTGTTATCATAATTACCTCTATAAATTATTATTTAATTTATTTTCAATATTATCATAATCAAGCATTTTTTGTAGTGATATCATAACTCCTAGCTTAGCATGATCATAGAATAATCCACCTTGAATATATGCTATATATGGCTCTCTTATTGGAGCATCAGCACTTAATTCTATTGAAGATCCTGATACAAAGGCTCCAGAGGCCATTATTACTTGATTTGTATAGCCTGGCATATCCCAAGGCACAGGAGTAACATGAGCATCAACAGGCGATGCAGCTTGTACAGCCTCGCAAATTTTAATAACTAAATCTGGATTATTAAATTTAATTGCCTGTATAATATCACTTCTCTTATCATCTAGGCTTGGAGTAATATCATATCCTAGCGATTTAAATACTGCACCAAATAACAAAGCACCCTTTAAGGCCTCACTAGTTATATGTGGTGCAAAGAATAATCCTTGTAAAGTATTTCTTCCAGTACCAAAGGTTAAGCCTATCTCCTTACCTACTCCAGGAGCAGTAAGTCTATTTGCTATTCTATCTATTAAATGCTTTTTACCAGCTATGTAACCACCAGATAATGCTATTCCACCACCTGGATTTTTTATTAATGATCCAACAATAACATCCGCTCCAATATCTGAAGGCTCTATTGTATCAGTAAATTCTCCATAGCAATTATCAACCATAATAAGAATATCAGGATAAACCTCTCTTATTCTTTTTATAGCTGCTCCAATTTTCTCTAAAGTGAATGCTGGTCTAAAGCTATAGCCGGTTGAACGTTGGAACATCAATAGCTTTGTTCTATCAGTTATAGAATTGATACACGCTTCAACATCAATACTATAATCTTCATTCAAGGCTATTTCTTTATAGATAATTCCTGCTTCCTTTAGATTGTTTGGCTCATCATTTTCTTCACCAAGTACAGTCAAAAGCGTATCATAAGGCTTTCCAGTTACTGCGATAGCTTCATCTCCATATTTTAATATTCCAGATAAGGTTAAATATAAAGCATGTGTACCAGAAGCAATTGATGGTCTAACTAATGCATCCTCAGTATGGAAAACTGAAGCAAAAATGCTTTCAACCTTTTCTCTTCCTATATCTCCATAGCCATAACCAGAATTCCAATAAAAATGTGTGTAATCAAGTCTATTTTCTTGCATTGCAGCTATAACCTTAAATTGGTTATACTCTCTTATTTTATCTATATTTTGGAAATACTTATCATTGATTTCAGCTTCAATTTTTGTTACATAGTCATAAACCTTTTTAGAAACACCAAATTGTTTACATAATATTTCTTCTGTCAACTTATTGTACCTCTTTTTCTATTTATTTATATTATTAAATTACTACATATCTTTTAAAACAGTATTATATATATCTTCAATTATCAAATCTATCTCATTTAAATTCGTAATATCAAACCATTGAATATTTTTATCAGCCTTAAACCATGTAAACTGTCTTTTAGCAAAATGTCTTGTGTTTTGCTTCAAGGTCTCTATTGCTTCCTCTAAGCTTACTTTTCCTTCTAAATATTCTACGATTTCTTTATATCCAATTCCTCTCATGGAGCTTAAATCCATTGTATAACCCTTATCAAGCAATGCCTTAACCTCATCTATAAGTCCATTTTCAATCATTATATCAACTCTTTTGTTAATTCTTTGATACAAAAGCTCTCTATCCATCTCAAGACCTATTATTTTAAAGTCATATTTATTGCTTGGTTTTCTTATATCTGTGCTCATATCAGAAAATTTTTTACCTGTTATATGACAAACCTCCAAAGCTCTAATTACTCTTTTTACATTATTTTTATGTATTTTCTCACATGCCTTTGGATCAATGTTTAGTAAAAGTTCATAAAGCTTATCAGTACCATGCTCTTTATGATAGTCTGTATAGTATTTTTTAACCTTTTCATCAGACTTAACTGTACCAAAATCTAAATCATATAATAAAGAGTTTAGATAAAGTCCACTACCACCAATAATTATTGGAAGCTTGCCTTTATTATGAATTTCATCTATATGCTTCTCTGCAATTTTCTGAAATTCAGATACAGAAAAATCCTCATCAGGTTCAACTAAATCTATCATATGATGCTTAATACCACAGGCTTCTTCTTTTGTAACCTTTGCAGTTCCAATATCCATATATTTATACACCTGCATAGAATCAGCAGATATAATTTCAGTATTAAATTTCTTTGCTAGCTCAATAGATACATAAGTTTTTCCAACAGCAGTTGGACCTACTATAACTAATATTTTTTTCACTATAACTGTATCCTTTCAAACATTCTTTCAACTTCATACTTTGTCATTTTTATAATAGTTGGACGACCATGTGGGCAGGTATAAGGACTATCAGCATTTGATAAATCCTCTAATAGCTTTTTAATTTCCATGCTATGTAAATTGTCCCCTGCTTTAACTGATTTAACACAAGCATTTTTTATAATCTTTCTCATTTCTACATCAAGGCTACTGTTTTTTCTTACTTCCTTTATTGAATCCAACACAGTCAAGAATAGTTCCTTAACGTTCATATCAACAAAAATAAGTGGAACACTGCTTATTATTATATCATTATTTCCAAAGCTCTCTATAGGTATGCCTATTTTGTCAAAGAATTCCTTATTGCTTGTTGCTAAATAATAATCCTCATATGACATAGTAATTACTTCTGGAATCAATAGCTCTTGTAATACAATGCTTCTATTTTCAATCTGTTTCAAATACATTTCATAATTTATACGTTCATGTGCTGCGTGCTGATCTATCATATAGAATTCATTTGTTAAAGTACTTTCACACAAAATATAAGTATTAAAAAGCATACCTATCACTTTTAACTGTGATATTGTTGTTTTATCATTAATTTCTTCAGTTTTTTCTGTTGATCCAATAATGTCCAAATTCTCAGCGAATTTTAAAGCTTCAACCTCTTTAATTGACTCCTGAATGTTTGTTGCATTTTCAAACTCTACTTTGTTGTTTATGTATTCAACTTCACTTAATTTATTAATAAAATCAGTATTTTTTATATCTGTATAGCTTGTTTGCTCACCTGTATAATCAATAACCTTTATACTATCTTTTTCATTATTATCATTTAAATTACTCTTATAATCATTAGTTATACTAAAATAATTATTATTTGATTCTTCATAGAATAATAGCTTTTCATTAAATTTATTTATAGAAGCTGGACTTTTAACTACAGTTTCACTCCTAACCTCTTTAACTAAATTAACACCTCTAAGAGCTTTATAAATAGCATATTTAAGTTCATTTAGTACCTTTTCTTCATCCTTTATTCTTATTTCTGTTTTAGCAGGATGAACATTTACATCTATTAGACTTGTATCTATTTCAATCTTAATAAAACATGCTGGATACTTGTCCTTTGGTAATAAAGTATGATATGCTGCTTCAATAAAATAATTAGCTCTTTTATGCTTAATAAATCTGTTATTAACAAATAATAATTGATATTTTCTATTTCCTCTATGGTAGTTTAAATTTGTCGTATAGCCAGTAACCTTAATAAATTCTCCTTCATAATCTAGTTCGATTAAAGAACGTACTAAGTCCTTATCATAAAGACTTGATATTACATTTAGTAAATTATCTGACTTAGGTGTTTTAAAAACTGTACCACCATTGTTCATATATTTAAAGGATATATTATTTGAACAAAGAGATAAATTAACTACAATTTCATTAATAGCAGAGCTTTCTGTGCTATCACTTTTTAAGAATTTTAGACGTGCTGGAACATTATAGAATAAATCAGTAACAATTATAGTTGTACCTATTGGACAGCCTATATCTTCTTTAACTACAGTTTTACCACCTTCAATTACAAGTCTTGTACCTGATATATCATCAGCTGTTCTAGATATAATTTCAACCTTTGCAACAGCTGCAATACTAGCTAAGGCCTCACCCCTAAATCCAAGGGTATGTAAATTTTCTAAATCATCAGCTGTATTTATTTTACTTGTATAGTGGCGTAAAAATGCACTCTCTATTTCATCCTTCTTTATACCTGTTCCATTATCAGTAATTCTAATATATTTTTTACCACCATTTTTAATTTCAATTATAATTTCATCAGCCTTAGCATCAATAGAGTTTTCCACAAGCTCCTTAACTATTGATTTTGGGCTTTCTATAACCTCACCAGCTGCAATTTTATTTATAGTATTATTATCTAATTGTTTTATCATATTTATATACCCCATTTTTAAATAGTTTTAGATTTCTTAACTATTTCGTTCAATAAATTCATAGCATCTATTGGAGTTAATGAATTAATATCGATATTTAATATATTTTCCTCTATAAAATCTTTGTATTTATTATCTAGCTCAAGACCATCTAAGCCACCAAACATTGATAATTGAAATCTATCAGTTACACGCTCTCTTTTTTTATTAAAGCTAAATGGCTTTTTATTAATGTCACTTTCCTCTAGCTGCATTATAATTTCCTTAGCACGATTTATAACCTCTTCAGGAAGTCCAGCTAGATTAGCAACTTGAATACCATAGCTCTTATCAACGCTACCTTCAACTATTTTTCTTAAGAAGGTAATCTTATCTCCAGATTCCTTAATTAAAATTCTAAAGTTCTTTATAGAATCTATTTTATCCTCTAGTTCTGAAAGCTCGTGATAATGTGTAGCAAAAAGTGTTTTTGCCTTTATTTTCTTAGTTATATATTCAACTACAGACCAAGCAATACTTAATCCATCGTATGTACTCGTTCCCCTGCCTATTTCATCTAAAATAAGCAAGCTGTTTTCTGTTGCATTTTTAAGAATATTTGACACCTCAGACATTTCAACCATAAAAGTACTTTGTCCTTGTGCCAAGTCATCACTTGCACCAACACGAGTAAATATCTTGTCCACTATACAAATATCAGCTTCCTTTGCTGGGATAAAGCTACCAACATGTGCTAATAATGTAATCAATGCAACCTGTCTCATATATGTTGATTTACCAGCCATATTTGGCCCAGTAATAATAGACATTCTAAGCTTTTTATTATCTATCTTCGTATCATTTGGTACAAACATCTCATTTTTAATTAGTTTTTCAATTACAGGATGTCTTCCCTCTGTTATATGAATATGGTTTCCAGTATTTATCTTTGGTCTTACATAATTATTCTTAACAGCTGCTATAGATAAAGAATTTATACTATCTATTATTGCAATATTATGAGCAGTGTTTTGAATACGAGTTATTTGCTCCTTAATATATTGTCTAATTTCTAAAAACAAGTTATATTCAAGCTTCATTATTTGCTCATCTGCATTTAAGATTTTTGACTCCATTTCCTTAAGCTCAGGAGTTACAAATCTCTCGCAATTTGCTAATGTTTGCTTTCTTGTATAATCATCTGGAACATTTTTTATATTTGATTGAGTAATTTCAATGAAATATCCAAATATTTTATTGTAGCCTATCTTTAAATTCTTAATTCCAGTTCTTTCACGTTCAATATTTTGTAAATTAGAAATCCACTCTTTTCCATGCACAGATATCTCTTTAATTTCATCAAGCTCAGCATTAAAGCCTGGCTTAATAATTCCGCCCTCTCTTATAGAAATTGGTGGATCTTCTACAATTGATTTTTCTAATAAATCATAAACATCTGATAAGGTATCAAAATTATCGTAGATTTCCTTAATTAGCTCTACTTCTGAAAATGATAATTCAGACTTGAAATCAGGTAAATTAGATATAGATTGCTTTAATGCTATTAAATCTCTTCCATTACAATTTCCATAAACTATTCTACCAATAAGTCTTTCTATATCGTAGATTTTCTTCATATATTCCTTGATATTGTTAGATACCATTATATTATTATATAGCTCTTCTACAGCATCAAGTCTTTTATTTATTAAGCTTTGAGATCTTAAAGGCTCCTCTATCCATTTTTTAAGAAGTCTTCCACCCATTGCTGTCATTGTATAGTCAATAACATGGTATAAGGTGCCTTGTCCCTTTTTTCCACGCATTGTTTCAGTTAGCTCTAAATTTTTCCTTGTACTGCTATCTAGCTGTACATAATCTCCAAGTTTATAGCTTTCAATTTTATTTATATGCTCTAATGATATTTTTTGAGTAGTATATAGATACTCTATTAGCATTCCTAGAGACATAATTAAGCTAAAATTATCTGATATTCCAAAAGAATCAAGTGAAGCTAAGCTATTAAAGGCTTCCTTTGATTGCTTATTAAAATGCTTTAAAATGAGCTCCTTATACTCGTCTAAGGTATTAATATCATTTACTAAGCTAATTTTAGAGTCTATAATATCATTATTTATATATGAATTTGCAATTATTTCAGATGGATTAATCTTAATTATTTCATTAACAATTGCATCTGTTAAAGCATTTTTATTACTTGAGTTATATTCTGTTACCAATAAGTCACCAGTTGATACGTCAACATAAGATATACCAAAGCCACTATTTGTAATATATAAGCTACATAAATAGTTGTTTGCCTTATCTTCAAGCATATTTTGATCTATTACAGTACCTGGTGTAATTATTCTTACTACATCTCTTTTCACTATTCCCTTAGCTGTGGCAGGATCCTCCATCTGTTCACAAATAGCAACCTTAAGACCATTTTCAATAAGCTTAGGAATATAATTATCAACTGCATGATGAGGAACTCCACACATTGGAGCTCTTTCTTCAAGTCCACAGTCTCTACCTGTTAATGCTATTTCTAGAACCTTTGAAGCAACAATAGCATCATCAAAAAACATTTCATAAAAATCACCAAGTCTATATAAAACGATACAATCCTTGTAATTTTGTTTTAATTCCATATACTGCTGCATCATTGGTGTTAATTTTTGTAACATTAATTTTATCTCCTCTCAAAATGATTTCAAGATATTTACCTTGATTACGTTGAGAAATTGTAATTTTATATAAATTATACTATTGTTCCTTCTAGGAAGAAGGTTTTAACACTATCAATTCTTACATTTACAATCTTACCAATTAAGCTCTTATCACCTTTGAAGTGAACTAATCTAAAATGCTCTGTTCTTCCAGTTAAGTATTCATCAGAGTTTTTACTTACCTCATCTACTAAAATTTTATAGGTCTTACCTATACATTCTTCATTTTTTCTAAGAGCGATTGGATATAAAACATCTAATAAAATATTAAATCTTTTATGCTTAATATCCTCTGGAACTTGATTTTCCATTGTAGCAGCCTTTGTACCCTCACGTGTTGAATAAAAGAAGGTAAATGCTGATTCATATTGTACCTTATTAACTAAATCTACTGTATCCATGAAATCCTCTTCAGTTTCTCCAGGGAAGCCTACAATAATATCTGTAGTTATTGCTACATCAGGTATTTCACGGCGAATTTTTTCTGCTAATTCAATATAATGCTCTCTTGTATATTTTCTGTTCATTTCCTTTAAAATACTGTTACTACCTGATTGTACTGGTAAATGAACATGGTTACATATCTTTTCTGATTCCTTAATAGCCTTTATTAAATCATCTGATAAATCCTTTGGATGAGAGGTCATAAATCTAATAAACTCTATACCATCAATTTTAGCTATTTCTCTTAGTAAATCAGCAAAGCTGCATTCTTTTTCAAGATTCTTACCATAAGAGTTTACATTTTGTCCAAGTAAAGTTACCTCTTTACAGCCAGTAGCTGCTAATTCTCTTATTTCCTTTAAAATATCCTCTACTTCTCTACTCTTTTCTCTACCTCTTGTATATGGAACTACACAATATGTACAGAAATTATTACAGCCATATGTTATATTTACAAGTGCCTTATGTGAGTATTTTCTTGTCTTTGGCATGTCTTCATAAATAACATCTGTACTTTCAATTATGCTAACCATACTGTGTCTTTTTACTTTCTTAGCCATTTTTGAAACTACAGAGCTATTTAATTGAGCTTTTTTCTCCTGCTCTTTATATTCTCTATTATTTTCCTGTGCCTTTTCTATTAAGCTAGGAAGCTCATGTATATTGTTTGTACCAAAAATAATATCTATAAATGGACATTTCTTTAAGGTTTGCTCTCTAACCTCTTCTTTTTGCATCATACAACCACAAACAGCTATAAGCATATTTGGATTTTTTCTTTTATAACCCTTTAATGCTCCAAGCTTACCATAAACCTTTTGTGCTGCATTTTCTCTAATTAAACATGTATTTAAAATAACTAAATCAGCAGAAGCTATATCTTCTTTGCTATTAACTTCTAATTCTTTATATCCTATTGAATTTAACATACCACTTATTTTTTCAGAGTCATGCTCGTTCATTTGACAACCGTATGTTAATATGTGAAAAGTTTTACTCATTATTCCTCCAATGTTACATAATTTAGCCTATATTTTAACATTTAATATCTAAATATTATATCATTCTCGACAATTGTTTTCAACAAAAAAACAATCTATTATTAAGATTGTAAATATAAATAATTCATGTCCTTTATAATAATTAAGTAACAAAAATAAAGGGACATATCAATGTCCCTATCAATAAATATTTTAATTTAATTATAAACATCCATCACAGTTCCAATAAATATCGGTAGTTTTGTTCTATTATCAACAATGGCATAGATAAATGGTCTGTTAAGTATTACATATTTCTTTTTAACATAAGTTTCTGCTGATTCTACAGCTGCAATATCTGTTACAGCTGCAGCCTATGGCTACTGCATTAATCAAATACATTATTTCATTTTCATTAATCTGTTCAAGAATTTTATCTATCATTCCATCAGTATTTTCATTTACCCAATTATTAATATCCTTTACTGTTTGACTATCAAATGCTGACTTATATACCACTACATTATAATAGTTTGCATTAGTTTGTAAAAAATCCTTATTTACACTAAACTGATCAGCATCCTTAAACCAAATAGAATTTGATATTTTCAACTTGTTTTTTTCATTTGATGGCATATTTTTTACTAAAGCATATAGATATTCATTTAAATCATTAAGCTTAATATTACCACCAAGTAATTCTTCCATTTCTGCTTTTGTCTGACCATCAGCACCATTTGCAGTCATTGCAAGAGCTAACATAACAGATAATGGTGAAATAAGAGAATTTACATTATGTGTAATTGACTTATTAAATAGCTTTAATGAAAAATCAGCATATGAATTTATAAACTCATTATCATAATCCTTTGCATTAGCCTTTTTTGTTTTAATACCATCTAATAAATCTATTGCCTTAACTTTAGTTAATTAATTACAAGCTGTAAAATTTAATATCATCGCTATTAGTAGTATAGAGCATACAATTGATTTAAGTATTTTTTTCATTTTATATTTTCCTCCTATTCTCCTATAAAATCCTTATCAAAGTAGTAAGTTTTTTCTGTGTCAAAGCTCATAATACTGTTAACATATTTATTATAAGTTAGACTATCCTTTTGCGCTTCAATATAGAATATATACAAGCAATAAGCATTGTCAATTTCTACTTGCTTTGTATTTAAAAGGTTTATAGCCATTAGTGAACGTTGTGCTCCTTTACTATCTAGGACAATCCTTTTATCATTATCACTATAATAGCTTATAGATGGACCAGTTTGATAAATCATATATCCATTATTAGAATTTATAAAGTGATTATTATAATTAAATTCAATCTCATAAGGCAAGCTATTGATTTCTTTGCTAGCTAAATTGATATTAACTACATCTACAAGCATATCTTTAGATTTAATTGTTAGGAATATATGTTCATCAAAATTCATAATATAGTAATCACCAAGTTCTAAAGCATTAGAGCTATATTTATTTAGTAACCTTTCAGAGTATATATTCTGCTCGATTACAGTATTAAACTTATTATCATATACTTTAAAATCACCATTTTTATTAGCTACACATAAATATTTATGATTATCTGTTAGGAAAATATTATCTGCTTGTTCAATAACTCTTTCAAACTTGTTATTATCAATCTTCCATAGCTCATAATAGGAGGTATTATTTAATCTTCTTAATTTAACAATCTGGTAATTTCCTTGATCAGTACTAAATATTTGATACAAGAATATGCTACCATTTAATATATTATTATTGTGTTCCATTTTTATTGCATCTCTTATGTTCTCAATATATTTAATTCTATTTACATCAACATAAGAATTTATATTAATAATTTCGTTTTTCGAGCTTCCCATAAATTCTATAGAAGTATTATTAAATTTTAGCATATTATTATTGTCATCATTTAAGTAAAATTTTTCATTAGTTCTTAAATTGTAGATATAATTACCATACTTTTTATTTAAATAAAAATCTTCATTTGCAGTTATTACATCTAAAGCATTTGGTCTTTCTGAATAATAAATATAATTTACTGTTTTATTTATGTTTTTTAAATCAATTCTTATTGTATCATAATATGATATTTCAACCTCTTCTAAGTCAACACAATAAATATCTGACACTGGATTGATATTAGGACCAACTAGTATATATAGCTTATTAAAATCAATATCCCACCAAAAATCCTGTAGCTCCATAAAATCAGGATCCCAAGCTATACCATCTGATTCAAATAAGTAACTAAGCATTATCAAATCATATTTATATAAACTTAAAACCCCATGTTCTTTATTAAATTGGAACTTATATTGATTATCAGGACTTTTTTGAATAATATAATTTTCAGGTCTATCCACTCCTACCTCAACACAATATTGAATTGGTAAGACAAAATTTGTAAATATCCATTTATCATTTATTTTCTCATATATATAATCATAGCTTGTATACTTAAATGGCCCTGTACCATAAATACCTGTCCAAGTCATATCTACTGAAATTGTGTATCTATTTTCATTATCCTTTATAATTTTAGTAAATTCCTTAGATACTCCGTCAATACCCACCTGAGCAGCGTAACCACCAAAATAATATAATTTTCCATTAGCTTCAATGAAAATATCATATTCCTTATCAAGAAAATCGATTTTAATATTAAATAAATTGTCTATAGTTTTATCATCAAAGAAGTTACTTAAATAGTCCTTTAAATCATCTAGTGATTTTATATTATTAAAATCCACTTCATAATATTTATTTGAATCAATTTCAATAGTAGAATCTTCACCCTTTGTGCCAATCCCCCAATTGTGGCCAGTAAACCATGCATAGGTTTTTTCTGCTTCAATAAAGGCATTAAGCACCGCAATCTCTTCAGGGTTATACTTAGAACTATCAAAAGGCTCCTTTATATTAGTAGGATTATTTACAAAATCACCTTCATCATCATTAGAGGATGATGTGTTATCATTAATAACATCCTTACTTTGATCCTTAGCATTAGTTTTATTGTTTGATGTTTCTTTAATGTCTTCATTATTCTCACTTGTTATATTATTCTCAGGTTTGTTTTCACTTTTAAAATTACAGCTAACCAAAGTAAATATTACAATTAGAATAATTGCTATTATTTTAACACTTTTAGTTATAAACCTCATCTTCCCTCCTAATTGCTTCCCTGTTTTTTTGCTTTTGAATATCCATAACTGTACCTATAAAAATAGGAAGACCTATAATTAAAATATTAGACGAATTCTTTCTATAAAAGTTTCAATTTTTTCAAATTTTTACTATATTTAATCAATTTATTTACAGTATACCATATTTATAGTATAATATAAATGAATTAAATTTGCATAAAATAGTAAGAAACTATGGAGGAAAAAATGACATTAACTTATATACTAGGCTTTAGCATTTCACTTATTTTAATGCTTATAACAACGCCTAAAATGATTAAGTTTGCAAACAAGATTAATTTTGTTGAACAACCTAATTTGCAAAATAGAAAGATTCACACTGAACCAAAACCTTATTTAGCTTCAGTATTAATATTTTCGATATTTTGTCAACCTTTATTCCAATCATAGCTCTTGGAGTACCAATATTTGATAATATTTATGTTGTATTTAAAAGAATTAAAGAAAAGAAGCCTATTTATGTAGGTGATAATAGTCAGGCTCATTATAGACTAATGAAAAAGGGTTTAAATCAAATGCAAACAGTAACCTTCCTATGCTTGATTTCTCTAAGCTTAGGACTGTTCTCAATAATAATTGCTTTATTAAATTATTAATTTATTATGGAGGTTAATATGAAAAGTATTAAACCAGGACGTGGTCCATCTGCAATGAACTTTCTTGGTTCTATAATAGCTGTGATTTTTGGAGTGTTTTGGACATTTATGGCAGCATCAATGGGAGCTCCATTTTTCTTCCCTTTGTTTGGTATTTTATTTATAATAATGGGAATTGTTCAGGCAGTATATAACTTTAAAAATGCTACAGGTAAAAATCGTTATTCTTCCTTTGATATAACTAGCGACGATGAAGAAACAGATCCTTTAAATGAGTTATTTGGTAATAAAAGCTACAATACAATATCTAACAATAATAATGACACTAATTTCTGCCCATATTGCGGAGCAAAAACAAATGATGATCATAAATTCTGTAGAAAATGTGGTAAAGTCTTAGATTAGTAAATAAAAAAACCTGTGAAAATTAATCACAGGTTCCTTTTTTTATTTTATAAATATTATTAACACCTATTTTTATGAATTTTTCTATATAGCTTATCCTTTTTAATATAAGCAGCCTTTTTATTACCAATGTCATTTTCACTTTTCAACAGCAAATATCTATTCCATCTGTCTTCTTCAAGCTCACCATTTTCAATTGCTGCTTTAATAGCACAGCCAGGCTCGCTTTTATGAGAGCAATCTGAAAACTTACACTGCGATATTAAATCTTCAATATCATCAAAGGTCTTTTTAATACCTTCTTCGGCATTCCACATACCTAATTCTCTCATACCTGGAGTATCTATTATCATAGTTTTAGAAGCAAGCATAATTAATTGCCTATGAGTAGTAGTATGCCTACCCTTAGAGTCATCCTCACGTATATTATTAACCTTCATAATGTAATCGCCTGAAATAGCATTTACTAGACTTGATTTTCCAACTCCAGAAGAGCCTAAAAGCACTAAAGTTTTACCTTTGTTTAAATACTTCTCTAAAGCATCTAAACCAAAGCCTGTTTTTGAACTAATAGCAAAAACCTCAATATCATCAAAGAGTATCTTTAATTCATTAACATATTTTTCATACTCATTGTTTAAGTCTGCCTTAGTAAGTATAATAACTGGTTCAGCACCACTTGAAATTGCAGCACCAACATATCTTTCTATTCTTTTAATATTAAAATCATGGTTTAAAGAAACTACAATAAAAACATAATCAAAATTAGCTGCAACTACTTGCTCATGTATTGTTTTAGTATAGCTAGCTGCATGACCTGAAAAATCTGTTCTAGAAAACT
>JBPOHM010000069.1:0-7429 GCA_052035585.1 Bacillota bacterium | reverse complement strand
GCAAGTATTAATTTTATATTTTGGAGATAACTCATGATAAAAAAGAATTTAAAAGCTATAGCTGATATGTTAAATTTAAATGTATTAGATGAGAAGTTTAATAGCACCTTAGTTACTGGTGTTTGTATAGATTCAAGAGAAGTACAACAAGGAAACCTATTTGTTCCTATAAAAGGTGAAAATTTTAATGGACATAATTACATAAATAATGCAATAGAAAATGGCTGTGTAGCTACTCTATGGGATAAGAGTCAAGAAAATCCCCCAGAAAATATTGGAGTTATATTAGTTGATGATACTGTAAAGGCTATACAAAGCTTAGCAGTTGCATATAGAGATATTCTTAATACAAAAGTTGTAGGTATATCTGGTAGTAATGGTAAAACATCAACTAAGGACATATTAGCAGCCCTATTATCAGTAAGATATAAAACGCAGAAAACTCCTGGTAACTATAACAACGAGCTTGGAGTACCTCTGACAATACTAGGACTTGATGAGGATTGTGAAGTAGCAGTAGTTGAGATGGGATTAGAGAAAAAGGGAGATATTCTTTTCTTAAAGGACATGGTTAAGCCTGGCTCAGCAATCCTGACTAATGTTGGAACTGCTCACCTAGAGAATTTTAATAGTGTAGAGGAAATAGCTGTTGCAAAGCTCGAAATAGTAGATTGCATAGATAATAATGGCTTATTTGTATATAATGGTGATGATGAACTAATAAAATCTGCAATCCAAAGTATCTCAGTAAACGAGACACTTACAGTTAAAAAATTTGGTTTTGATAGTAGCAATAATTTATATTGTAACATTTTAAATCAAGACGAAAGTGGTATTAGCTTTGAGACTCATGGTGAATTAAACGATACATTTAGACTTGATATGCTAGGAAAGCATCAAGCACTAAATACAATGTCATCAATTTTAATTGCTAAAAGCTTTGGTTTAACTAATGAGGAAATAAAGCAAGGATTAAAGAATATTCAAAAAACTGGTCTAAGAAACGAGCTTGTAAAGGTTAAAAGCTGTACTATACTAAATGATTCATATAAGTCAAATCCACAAAGTGTTTTAGCTGCATTAGATACCTTTGAAACACTTGAAGCACCAAAGAAAGTAGTTGCTCTTGGAGATATGCTTGGTCTTGGTGAAAATGAAGCAAGGCTACACTATGAAATTGGCACTAAGCTATCTAATTACAAGGTTGATGAGCTAGTAACCTATGGTGATTTAGCTAAGAATATTGCAGATGGTGCTAAAGGAGTTGTTAAGAGTATAAAAACATTTGATGATAAAAATCTCATGATAGAATATTTAAGTAAATATTTAAACGAAAACAGTGCATTACTAATAAAGGCATCAAGATACTTAGAATTTGATAAGGTTGTAGATAGCTTAAAGGAAATGTAACATAGATAAAAATATAAAAATTGAAGGGAGCAATTGCATGAAGAAAACTAAATTAGCTGTTATTTTTGGTGGAAAATCTAGTGAATATTTAATTTCATTACATTCAGCTACATCTATAATAGAGAATATTCCTGTGGATAAGTTTGAAGTAATTTTAATTGGTATCACAGAAGAGGGAAAATGGTTGTATTTCCCGGGAAATGTTGAGGAAGTAGATAATAATACATGGTATAAAAATCCAGAATGTTGTGAAATGTTCTTAAGTCCAGATGCAACACTAAAGGGATTTGTTAAGCTTAATGCTGATAAAAGCTATGAAACAATAAAGGTTGATTGTGTGTTCCCTGTTTTGCATGGTAAAAATGGTGAGGATGGAACTATACAAGGATTGTTAGAGCTTGCTGGTATTCCTTATGTAGGCTGTGGTGTATTAGCATCATCTGTTTGTATGGATAAGGAATTTACACATATTGTTTGTGAAAATGCAGGTATTAAAACAGCTCCATTTATGAGTGTAAAAAATGATTCTTCACTTAATACAAAGGCTGCATATGAAGCAGCTGTAGCTAAGCTATCATTACCTTTGTTTATAAAGCCAGCTAATGCAGGCTCATCATATGGTATTAGTAAAATAAGAAGCTACGATGAATTTGTTGAAGGATTAGAGCTTGCCTTTAAATATGATTCAAAGGCCGTATTAGAAACAACTATTGAAGGCTTTGAAATTGGTTGTGCAGTTTTAGGAAATGACGAGCTAATGATTGGTGAGGTTGATGAAATAGAAATGTATCATGAATTTTTCGATTACAATGAAAAATATCACTCAACAACATCAAAAATACACTGTCCTGCTCGTATAAGTGATGAATTAAAAAGCAAGGCAAAGGAAATAGCATATAGAGTATATAAAGCATTAAATTGTAGTGGATTAACAAGAGTTGATATGTTCTTAACTCCAAACAACGAAATAATATTAAACGAAGTAAATACAATACCAGGACTTACAAGTATAAGTAGATATCCTTCAATGCTAAGAGTTGGCCTTGGTATGGGATACACAGAGCTTATAGAAGAGCTTGTAAAGCTTGCACTAGAAAAGAAATAAAACTTATTTATAATATAAAAAATGGAGTTCAAAATGAACTCCATTTTTTATCCCACTGTAGTAGCAGGCACGCAAGGTGTAGCTCTGAAGAATAATGTTATATTTTTAAAGATAGTACGAGGATCTAATGCAGTAATGAATATATCTTCAATAAATGTATCTACATTAAATACTTCATTAATATCTACAATAATCTCAGTTTCTGGATTGATTAGGAATCCATCTACTAATATAGTTTCACAATCTGTACCAGATAAAACTTCAACACCCTCTGTGAATGTTAAGCCAACAAAGTTAGCATAAGGAACTACAAATGTGCTAAATGGTACATCAAATACAGCTGAGTGTACTGATTGCTCAAGCACTAATCCTGTATAAATAACTTTTTGTCTTAACACTCCTTCTATTACTATCTTTCTACCAGTCAAGCAAGTTTCTTCAGTATTTGGATTAATTACAAGAACCTGTGTATTAACTGGTAATGGAGCTAAAATAGCTTCCAATGCAGTAATTGCTGTTTCCACTATTCCTATAACTAAATCTATAGCTGCATTTAATATTGCTACAGCTGCTGCAACAGCTGGACCTATAACTGGAATAGCAGCAGTAAATGCTACTAAAGCATTAGCAGCAGCTTGTAAAGCTTCTAAAGCAGTTACCAACAAGCCAGCTGCTTCAAGTACCGCAGTAATTAAAGTGATGAACGTACTTATAGCAAAGCATAGTACATCTGTTAATGCATCAATTGCAGCATTTGTTACTACAAGCAGATCAGCAAGTGCAGTTTGCACCCCTATCAAAGCAGCATTTAGTGCATCTAATAGTGGTCCAATTCCTGGTACAGCATCTAATCCTGGGATAGCTAATATTGCAGCAACTGCATCAACAATTGGAGCTAAATCAATTCCAACTATAGTTTCTAATATAGCTATTACTCCAGGGATTATTGCAACATCTAGAGGTAAATTGTAAATTGTGAAAGAGTAAGGAGTTTCTATTAATCTTGCACAATTTAATTTTGCTTCAACAAATACTTGGTCAATATTTTCAATATCAGGCTTAGCAGCTGGAATAGTTAATATTTCTGGTACAGAAATCTCACTCCAGTTTAAAACTGTTCTATCAGAACCATCAAAAGTTACTGCAGATACATCACTTACACCTGTAGTTTTTATATTAAATTTGCATGCGCAATTTCTATTTTCTTTATTTAAACAACTCATATTCTCATCTCCTTATTTTGGTAATATTAGCATACTTGTGATGCACTAATAAATATAGTTGTATTCTTGAATATACTTCTATCTGACAATTTGCATGCAAATATATCTTCTATTAAAGCAGATATTCTGTATTTTCTTGTCAAAGGAGTATCAGGTTCAACTATAATAAACACTGAGAACGGCGCAATAAATGTCGCTGAGTGCAATGCTTGATCAGGCACCAAGGCTGTATATACTACCTTTTGTTTTAATATTCCTTCTACAATTAGTTTTCTACCAGTTAAACGTGTACATTCTGCATTGTCAATTTGATCTCCAGGGATGAACACACCAGCACTGTTTGTAAAGCCTGTTACGGTTGGAGTTCTAACTACTCTTTGAGAAATTATTTCTACACAAGAGCTAACTTCAACAATTCCTTCTACATCTGGCTTTTGTATTGGTATATCAACTATTTCTGGAACGAAAAATTGAACCCATTTATTTGCATCAGCTGGATTTAGATTTAGAGCTTGTTCAATTCTATTTCTAGGTGCAACCCCTACAATATTCATGCTCTCTAAATTTCCACAACAGCTGTTTTTAAAATCATAGATTGTATTTTTTGTATAATTTAACATATAATTCACTCCTTCTCACTTATTTAAGCCTGTATTGGCACTGCGTATACCAATAAAGTTACTTGCTTTAATATATCTTTTTCAGTGTTTAGACAAGCTGATATATCCTCTATACAAGCATTAACTTCGAAATCAACATCCAAGGAGTCTAACGTAGTTGTAGTGCCATCAGGATTTGTGAAAGTAATTTCTCTTGGTACTACTATGAAGGAAGAAAATGGAACAAAGAATTCTACGTTATGAACAGTCTGCTCTGGAACATTTGCAGTGTACTGTATCTTCTGGCAAAGTTGTCCTTCAACTACAAGCTTTCTTCCTGTTAGCACTCTTCCCTCGAGGTTAGGAACAAGTGCTGTTGGTGTTCCTGAAGTTGGTGTTACTATAACTTCAGATCTCATTATATCTACAGAAACTATTAATGAATTTATTTGCTCTGCTTCTGGTTTAAATGGTGGTATAACCAAATTTTCTGTGATATAAGTTTGCTTCCAATATGGAAACTCACTTATAATTTCACTAACTACACTTGGGTCACAAATTCCACTAAAATCAATTAAACCATTTGCACAATTATTGTTACAAGTTGAGTTTGTTTTCATTTTTTAATACATCCCTTTCATTGTGGTATTTGACATTGCTAATTCCTTAGCCATGCTCTATTCTAATTTGTAAGATTCTTGACTAAGAAATAAAATTCTTAGTACATGTTATATAATATTAACTAGTACAATTTTTGTGACAACTTATTTTAAAATTCGACAAAATAAATCACATTTGTCTCATAGATTCATATTATGTATTAGTATCCTATCCATGAGGTGATGAATTTGTTTAAAGATATTGTAACTACAGGAATAACCTCTATTGAGGAATATCCAAAATTAAAATGCTTAAAAAACTGTAAGCAGGCTATAGAAAACGACAAGCTATGTATACCATGTGAAAAACCAGATATAGAGTCTATCAATGAAATAAAGGTCAATGTATGTATTGATGAAGCAAATGTTATAAATACAATATTAGGACCAAAGCTAGTACTACATGGTCGTAAAAATGTTAAAGTTATTTATACAGCAAATAATTGCGAGCAATCCCTGCACTCAGCACATTGGAGCATACCATTCTGTGATTTTATATTGTTAGATGGAGTAAAACACGATGATTGCTTTAATACAGTTAAAGATGTTTTTGTTGGAGTTGAGTATGCTTGTGTTAATTCCTTCAGTTTACGTGAAATAAGTATTTGTATAATATTTATTTTATGTCCTATTATAAAGGATAGATGTGCGGATCCTTGCAATCCATGTCATAATTTTTATAACTAATTCTACTAAAAACAAAAAGGGGAATCTTTCCCTGTTAAAATAAATTGTAATAACCAGTCCCTAGATTTCATAATATTTATAAGAAGCATGACATAACAAAGACCATAGGTATTTAAATTATTAAGACCAAGTATTTTCAAAGTTAAAGCCTTATGTTTTGACTTTGAAAATACTCAAGTGTCTAAAAATATAGTCAATGCTTATGGTAATGGCTATATTTAGACCATGGAGGGAGACTGGTTATTTTTGTGAGAGAAAATATTATTAAGGGAACACTAATTCTAAGCATAACAAGTATAATAATACGATTAATTGGCTTTGTTTTTCGTATATATTTAGCTAATACTATAGGTGCAGAGGGTATAGGTCTGTACCAGCTTATTATGGCTTTTTATATGCTTAGCATTACCTTTGCTACATCTGGTATAAGTCTAGCTTCTTCAAGAATTGTTGCAGAGGAACTAGCAAAAAACAAGCTAGGAAATGTAAGAAAAGCATTTAAAATGTCTATTGCCTTATCGCTAATAACTAGCGGTATTGCAACAGCCGTATTGTTTTTTGGTGCAGAATACATCAGTGTATATATTCTAAAGGATGTTCGAGCTATACTACCACTTAAATATCTTGCTCCAAGCCTTCCTTTCTTAGCATTTTCAGCCTGCTATAGAGGATATTTTCATGCTACTAGAAATATAATTAAGCCATCTAGTGCACAGGTTCTCGAACAAATTGTTAGAATACTTGTGACTATATGGCTCTTAAGCTTAGTAGAGGCAGGTAATGTAGTATATTCCTGCTCAGTTGCAATGATTGGTATGACAGCTGGAGAGCTAATATCATATATTTACATTTGGATTTTATATCATTTTGACAATAAAATACTACATAGGAACTTAAAATCAAGAAGCTCTATAAAAAATGTATTCTCTAAAAATTCATTAAAAGATAATAAAAGCATGCTATTTAATATGCTATCAATAAGCATACCAGTTGCAGGAAGCAATTATCTAAACTCAGCATTAAGACTACTTGAAAATACACTAATACCAGTAAAGCTAATAGCCTCAGGTATGACAGCATCAGCAGCCATGAGTATTTATGGAATAATAAAGGGTATGGTACTACCAATATTGTTCTTTCCTACCTCGTTTTTATCATCCCTTGCAACTATGCTCATGCCATCCTTATCAAGTGATAATGTAACTAAAAATGATAAGCATATGACATATACTCTTTCTAAGGTTATACACTTTACATCTATATCTGGAATTTTAGTAGTTAGCTTTTTTATACTATTTCCTAATGAACTTGGAAATGCCTTGTACAAAGGTATTAAGGTGGGCTATCTAATCAGAATTTTATCGCTCTTATGTCCATTTATGTATTTAAATATGGTAATAAGCTCAGTTTTAAATACTCTTGATGAGCAGGTGAAGGCCTTTACAATTAATCTAATAGAATCAATGATAAAGATATTGATGATATTCTTCCTAGTACCTATCTATGGATTTAAAGCATACTTATTAGCTTTATTTATAACAACTGTTCTAAATACAATATTGTATATGTATAGACTATTAAAGGTTTCTTATCTTATCTTTGATATTTCAAATTGGGTATTAAAGCCTATTATATCTGCAGCAATTGCAGGAATAGCAGCAAAGCTTTTATATGTAGCTATTTTTACAAATAGCTTTTCAATAAATATAAGCTTAATACTTGCAATAATTTCAATAATTCTAATAT
>JBPOHM010000206.1:0-25668 GCA_052035585.1 Bacillota bacterium | reverse complement strand
CCAGGATAGGTTATTTTAGCTGTTTTATTACGTCCAAGCATTGGTCCTAAAAAAATTATTGAAGACCTCAATTTTTTAGAAAGACTATCAGAAATATCACATGTATTCAAGTTTTTTGTATTAATATAGCATGTGCCATTTTCATAAAATGCAGAACAGCCTAGCAATATTAATATCTCCAACATCATTTTAACATCATCTATATCAGGAACATTTTTAATTATGTACTCTCTTCCACATAAAATGGTACTTGCTAAAATAGGTAATGCTGAATTTTTTGATCCACTTATTTTAACTGTACCCTCTAATTTATTACCACCGTTTATAATGTAAGTTCTCATCAAACCCCTCCGAACAAGTAACAATAATATAAGTTATTTTATGCATAATATTCTCACTTGTTACAGAGCTTGTTCTTAAGTAAAATATACAGTTATTTTCTTTTTGCTAATTCAAACACCAGCTTATATAGCTCCTCATCAGCATTTAACTCTCCAAGCTTCTTAGAATTCAATGCCATAGCAGGAAGCTCATTTGAATTACTTATTATTTTATCAATTGTACTTACAAGTGTTTTTTCCTTCAACTCACTCTCTAGAATAACAATTGCTGCACCCTTCTTTTCAAGAGCTCTTGCGTTATACTCTTGATGATTTTCAGCTGTATAAGCTTTAGGAATTAAAATTGATGGAACTCCTATTTTTGTAATTTCAGCTATTGTTATAGCCCCAGCACTTCCTATTACTAAATCACTAGCACTTAATGCAGCTGGTGATTCATACATATAGTCAACTATTTTAACATTTGCTGGTATATCTATATTATTTGCTTTTAAGCACTCATCAAAATCTTCCTTTAATCTTTTACCTGTTACATGTAAAAGCTTTATTTTATCTTTATTCTTAATACTTTTTATCAATTCAATAATGGCATCATTTAGACTTTTTTGTCCTCCACTACCACCAAAGGAGTAAATAAAAATATCATCATTTTTTAAGTTGAATTTTTTTCTTGATTCAAGTCTGTTTGCTTCCTTAACTTCTTTTCTAACAGGATTTCCTACAAGAACAAGCTTATCCTTATATTTAAAATATTTACTTGCTTCCTCAAAGCTAATTGCAATTTTATCAACAAATCTTGAAAGCAATTTATTAGTTATACCTGGAAAAACATTTTGCTCATGTAGCATTGTAGGAACACCCTTTAATGCTGCTGCTAAAACAACCGGACCACAAACATATCCTCCAGTTCCTACAACCACATCCGGCTTAAATTCCTTTATAATAGCCATAGATTGTAGTACTCCCTTTATTGTTACTGCAACAGTTTTCATATTTTCAAGGCTTATCTTCCTTTGTAAGAATTTTGCTTCAACAGTTTTAAATGCAAAGCCTTGTTTTGGAACTAGGTCACTTTCCATACCATCCTTAGTTCCAACATACAATATTTCATTATTATTGTTTACTTGTTTTATTTTTTGAGCAATAGCCAATGCAGGATAAATATGTCCTCCTGTGCCACCACCACTTATCAATACTCTCATGTAATGTTCCTCTCTTCAATTCATGCTACAATATTTTATATAATTAACTCCTATTAACATCAGAAGTTTTTGATATATTCAGTAAAATTCCAATAGATGCAAGTAAAAACAATAGTGAGGTTCCCCCAGCACTTATAAATGGAAGAGCTCTTCCAGTTGGAGGCATTGAAGATGTAGCTACTGCTATATGAACAAGAAATTGAACTACAACTAATGATGTGATACCAATTGCAACTAAGCTACCATAAAAATCCTCTGCATTTATCGATATACGAACTCCACGCCATGCAAATAATACAAATAATATAATTACAAATAAGCATCCTATAAATCCAAGCTCTTCTCCAATTATAGAGAATATAAAATCATTATAGGCTTCTGGTAAGTAGAAAAATTTTTGTCGGCTCTTTCCTAAGCCTAATCCAAAAAGTCCACCAGTTCCAAGTGCATATAAGGATTGAACAATCTGCCATCCCTTACCATTGATATACTTAAATGGGTCTAAGAAAACAACTATTCTTTCTATTCTATAGGCATATAATCCAATCAGCACACCAACACCGGCCATGCCTGCTATAGCAGTAATTATCATATATAAAATTCTTGCTCCAGCACAATAAAACATAATAACTAAAACTAATGCTAATACAATTGATGTACTTAAATCCTTATGTATTACTATAAGTCCTACAAAGCCCAATATTGCAAGAAAGGTATATATATAACCATCTTTAAACTTATGTAGCTTATCTCTTCTTTTATCCAAGAAATCTGCCAAGCATAATACTGCAGCAATTTTCACTATTTCAGAAGGCTGTAAGCTTATTCCGCCAATTTCAAGCCATCTTTGAGCACCATTTCCTTCTACTCCTAAAAATATTGTAGCCATTGACAATCCAATAGATACAAGAAGTATTACTTTAGTAAATTTTCTATACAATTTATATGGTATAACTGAAGTCATAACCATTAAAATAATGCCTGCTAAACCTGCATATATTTGTTTTTTAAGAAAAAACAAAGAGCTCCCAAAATTATAATAGCCATCAGGATAGCTTGAGCTATATACCATAAAAAATCCAACTAAAAGTAAGATAAATACAATAATTACTAGTATCCAATCTATAGATCTTCTATTTACTTTTTGAATTTTATCTGTTTTCTCCATAGAATTTCACTCTTTCTTTAAAATCCTTGCCTCTTACCTCATAATTAGGATACATATCCCAGCTTGCACAAGCTGGTGATAATAAAACTGTATCTCCTTCTTCACTTAATTCATATGCTAAACGAACAACATCATCCATATTTTCAACCATATGAATATTTTTAAAGCCATATTTTAAAGCACATGCTTTTATTTTATCCTTAGTCTGACCTAATAAAATTAATGCTTTTACCTTATTATCAAAGGCTTTTATAAAGTCATCATATTCAGAGTCCTTATCATATCCTCCAGCTATTAGTATAATAGGAGTTTTAATTCCTTTAACAGCCTTTATTGAAGCGTCTGGATTAGTTCCCTTTGAATCATTATAAAATTTAACACCATTGTATGTATTGACATATTCTAATCTATGCTCAACACCTTTGAAATTTTTAACAGCTCTTGCTATTATATCATTATCAATACCTAAAAGCTTAGCAGCAGCACAGGCAGCTAAAACATTTTCTAAATTATGCTTACCAACAATAAATATATCATCTACATCCATAATAATAGATTTTTCTTTGTTATAATTAAAAACAATTTGATTATTTTCAACATAAATTCCTGATTCTAATAAATGCTCAGAGCTAAAATATACAATATTAGTATGTAATAAATCTATATAATTTCTAGTATATTCATCCTCATAATTAAGAATGCAATAATCATTTTTATCTTGATTAGCTGCTATTTTAAACTTAGCTCTATAATAGTTATCCTCTGATTTATGCCAGTCAATGTGGTCAGGTGTTAAATTTGTAATTATACTAATATAAGGCTTAAATTTCTCTGTGCTTTCAAGTTGAAAGCTACTTGCTTCAACAACTATAGTTTCATCCTTTTCTGATATGTATGAATCATACAAAGCTCCCGAACCAATATTGCCAGTTACCTTACATTTTCTACCACTCTCATTTATAATTGCACCAATTAAGCTAGTTGTAGTAGTCTTGCCATTAGTACCAGTTATAGCTACGAACTTGTTATTAGTAACGAAATATCCTGCTTCAAGGTCTCCAATAATTTTTAAATTAGCATCCACTAGCTTCTTCATTATCGGTGTTTCAAACTTTATACCTGGGCTTTTAATAACAAGGTCAATCTCATCTGTATTAAAGTCTAAGGTATTAAAATAGTATTTTACATCAATACCCTTTAGTTCTTCTAGCACTTTGCTCATTTTATCTTCACTTTGTCCGTCATAGGCATATATTATTGCACCTAGCTCATGAAGTGTTTTTATTGAAGCAATACCTGTTATACCTAATCCAACTACTAAAACTCTTTTGTTTTTCATGATAATTACATTCCTTTATAAAATGATTATAATAATTTATGATTATTATTGCAAAAATATTACAATTTTCAAGCCCTTTAAATTTTATCTAAACATAATAACAGAGGATATTCCAATTAAGGCAAGAAATACTGATGTTAGCCAAAATACTGCTACAATCTTTGTTTCCTTCCATCCACACATTTCAAAATGATGATGTATTGGAGCCATTTTAAATATTCTCTTTTTAGTTCTCTTATAATAAGAAACCTGTATTATTACTGATAATATCTCAGCTATATAAATTCCACCAATTATTGGCAATACAAATATTGAACTTGTACATACTGCAACTGCTGCAAGCATTCCACCTAATGCCAACGAGCCAGTATCTCCCATAAAGATCTTAGCAGGATGAGCATTGTATCTTAAAAATCCAAGACATGCACCTGCTGTAGCTGCAGATACTATAACTATGCCTGTATAGGAGCTATCAACTTTAATAAAGTTATTAGCAATAAGAGCAAAGGCTGACATTACAATGAGTGTAACTCCAGAATTTAGGCCATCTAAGCCATCTGTTAAATTTACACCATTTACTATACCAACTATTGCAAACACAGCAAAAGGTATATAAAAAATTCCTAAATCAAGGGCAAAATCTGTAAAAGGAATTATTAGCTTAGTACCTGAAACACTGTTTTTTGCACCATACATAGCTAAAAGTATAGCAAATATAAGCTGACCAAGCATTTTTTGATTTGCCTTAAGACCTAAATTTCTTTTAAGAACAACCTTTATATAATCGTCTATAAAGCCAACTAAACCAAATGCTAACATAGAAATTATGCAAACCATAACCTCTTTGCTGAAATTACCACTTGTAAATGTTGCGATAATTGTACCAAGTATAATTAGTAAACCACCCATTGTTGGAGTACCTGATTTTGTAGCTATGTGAGATTGAGGTCCTTCTTCTCTTATACTCTGACCAATTTTAAGCTTCTTTAAAAACGGTATTACAATTGGTCCAAGTGCTATTACAATCAAACATGAAACCAGAATAACTCTTATCACTATATTCAAATTTACGTTCATTTTTATCTCCTATATATCCTTGACAAAGTTTATTTATAATCCTAATTCCTTTTCTACCCTTTTTATCATATTTTTTGCAATTGTTGTTTCATCATAAGGAACCTTTTCTATACCTAAATCCTGATATGGCTCGGTCGATTTTCCAGCAAGCAAAATAACATCATCCTTTTGATGATTTTTAATAGCATAATAAATAGCTTCTTCTCTCTCTACTATTATTTTATACTCACCACCATATTTTATTACACCTTGTGCTATTTCTTCACATATATCATATGGATTTTCAAATCTAGGATTATCTGATGTTAATATAGTTAGATCACAATTTTGTCCTGCTACCTCACCCATTGGTGCACGTCTTGATATATCTCTATCTCCACCAGCACCAAACATAACTATTTTTCTTCCTGTTGCAAATTCATTTATAGTATCCATAACCTTTGAAAGTCCATCAGGTGTATGTGCAAAATCTAGTATAATAGTACAATCTAATTTAGTATCTAAAACCTCAAATCTACCAGTAACTCCATTGAAATTTCTTAAAGCTTCAATAGCATCATCAACAGATATTCCTATGGAATATGCTGCACCAATTGCAGCAATAGAATTAAGTACAGAGAATTTACCAGGTGTTTTTACAAATGCCTTCCATGTTAAATCTCCTATTTTTAAGTCAAATTCTGTTCCCTTAATAGTAGTTTTAAGATTACTTGCCTTAATATCTGCCTCATTTTCTATACCATAAGACATAGCCTTTATATTATCGCTTTTTAATTCTCTGTATAGCCTATGTCCATATTCATCATCAACATTTACTATATTAGAGTTTTTTGTTAGATAGAATAACTTCTTTTTAGCTAAATAATAATTTTCCATAGTTAAATGAAAATCAAGGTGATCTCTTGTTAGGTTTGTAAAAATAGCAGTATCAAAATCTAATTTATCAACTCTATTTAACTCTGTTGCATGTGAGGATACCTCCATTGAACAAACCTCAACTGACTTTTCAACCATTTTACTCATAATATGTTGAATATCTGAAGATTCAGGTGTAGTATGCTCTGTCTTTATATGCTCATCATCAATTATGATACCAAGTGTACCTATAATACCATTTTTAATTTTAAGATGGTCAAAAATTGCCCTTAACAAATATGTTATACTTGTTTTACCATTAGTACCCGTTACACCAACTAGCTTTAATTTTTCTGATGGCTTGTCATATATTAGAGCAGAAATATCCGCCATAATCTTTCTTGAATTTTCAACTACAATAAAACTAGCCATAGATTTAAGCTCTTCAGGTATAGTTTCACAAACTATAACAGAAGCTCCACGTTCTATGGCAGATTTAATATATTTATGTCCGTCCTCAGTTAAACCCTTTATAGCTACAAATACACTGTTATTTTTAACACATCTAGAATCATATGTGATATGATTTACATCTATTTCCTTTGTACCTATAAAAGATATATAATTGATGTTGTTTAAAATGTTACTTAGATACACTATAATTTCATCCCTTTCTTAGTAGAAAAAGCTAACAAAGCTTTGCCACATATTATCATTATATTCCATTATTTATCTAATAAGAAGACTAAGCCTCTTATTAGATAAAATTATTGATATTTTATGTATAACTAACATTTTATTATATTACATTAAGTGCTTTATTGCAAGTATAAAGTTACCACAGATTTCTTCTTAACCTTTTCTCCTGCAACAGGGAATTGATCTATAACTATAGCATCCTCTTCTACATCAATTATCATACTACTTTGCAATCCAAGCTTTTCTAAAACCTTACTTGCTTCAACAACTGTTAAGCCTTTTAAATTTGGAACTTCTATAGTTGCCTTTTCAATAGCACCTAGCTCTTCTGGAGTGTATTGAGGTTCAACCTCCATATATTTTAATGTTTCCTCAATTAGTGTACCAACTACTGGTGCTGCTATAACACTTGCATAATATTGTCCTTGTGGTTCATCAATAGTCATAAGACATACAAATTTTGGATCGTCTATTGGTGCAACACCAACAAATGAGCTTATGTAAACTCCCTCTGGATATTGACCATCTACAACCTTTTGAGCTGTACCTGTTTTTCCTCCAACCTTATAGCCTGGAACAGCTGCAGCCTTAGCACCACCATATGTAACAACATTTCCTAGCATTTCCATAAGTGTATTTGCAACCTCTTTAGAGAATACTGTTCTTCTAGTCACTGGATCAAAGTTTTTAATTATATTTCCATCCTTATCTATAAGCTGCTTAACAATACGTGGTTCCATTAGATCTCCACCATTTGCTAATGATGATAATGCAGTTACCATTTGCAATGCAGTTACAGATACCCCTTGACCAAAGGATTGAGTTGCTACGTTTACATCCTGCATATATTTATAATGATTTACAATACCAGTTCCTTCCCCATTTAAAGCAACTCCAGACTTTTCACCAAAGCCAAGTGCTCTTAAATATTTATAGAAGGTTTCTGCACCTAGTTCAAGTCCTATTTCAGCCATACCATCATTACATGAGTTTTCTAGAACCTGTGATAAGGTTTGTTGACCATGTGGGTTATAATATCTCCAACATTTTATTGGCTTATAGCTCTTTACCTGTCTTACATATCCATCACAATAATAGGTTTTATTTACACTAGCCTTATTTTCCTGTAAAGCAATAGCAACTACTAGAGGCTTAAATGTAGAACCTGGCTCATATATATCATTAACTATTGGGCTTCTCCACATATCATACCATTTATTTTGTAGCTCCTGCTGAGTTAAATTACTCCACTCTGCTTTAGTTTTTTCATCTATAGGCTCTCTTGGATTATTAGGATCATAGTCAGGCTTGCTAACCATAGCTAATATGTCACCTGTTTTTGGTTCCATCATTATTAAATTAACTCTTTTTGCATTTGTATTTGCCAATGCCTCTTCAACTGCTTTTTCTGCAAAATGCTGTATTGTTTCATCTATAGTAAGTACTATTCCATAGCCTTCTTGAGCTTCAAAATACTCATTATAACCATATGGTAGCTCTCTACCATATGCATCAGTATTTACTACTAATCTACCTGGTATTCCTGTAAGATATTTATCAAAGGTCGCTTCTACACCATATAAACCCTTTTGATCAACATCAGTAAAACCAATTACATAAGGAGCAAAATTACCATAAGGATAAACCCTTTTATTATCCTCAACGATACGAATACCAGTTAACTTTGCATCAACTATTTTTTGAGCCTGCTCATCTGTTATCCATCTCTTTAGAACAACATAATTACTGTTTTCAGTTATCTTATCATATACAGTTTTTTTATCCATCTCAAGTATTTCAGCAAGAATACCTGCAATTTCATCAAGAGATTTTAAATCCTTAAGACTTGCTTGCAATAATTCTTCTTCTTTTTCTTGAGAATATTTTTTATTTATACTTTTAAAAAACTTTAGTATAAAGTTTTCATCCTCTTCTTCCTTTTCTTCAACAATATCTCTATCAGATGAACCCTTTTTAACATCTGCAGGATGACATACTACCTTATTAGAGCTTATACTTATAGCAAGCTTCTTACCTTTAGAATCATAAATTACTCCACGTTTAGCATTGATAACAACATCTCTTGACCATTGCTCATACGCTCCCTTTTTATACTCATTACCTTTTATTAACTGTATGTATCCGAGACGACCAATTAATATTAGTGTAATTAAAAAGAAAAACATTAAAAAAGATAATATTCTTCTGCGATTTTGTAGGTTAGGACTGTTCTTTTCTCTACTATTTCTCATTTTTAATATATTCCTTTCCACAGATTAATAAATTATTATAATAAAGCTTATATTAATGCAACGGGCGAAATTTAACTTCGCCCGCTTTGTATAGAATCTATATTAATCTATTGTTTATTTGCAAAATAATTGTAGGTTTTTTCGAAAATATTAAGCTTTTTTTCCTCTTCTTGAGTTGCAGTTAATAGCTCATCATCTAAGCTACTTTCACTATATAAAAATACTGTTTGCTTTCTTGTTGGATAGGTCAAACCTAAATAATCCTTTGCCATTTGCTCTATCTTATTAGTATTATTTAGACTTTCTAAATATATGTTGTAGCTGTCAATTTTATTATTCATTTCTGAGATTTCTTTTTCTAAATTACTAATTGCCATTTTCTTCTCAGTAATTATTGCATAATTATAGATAATCGAAATACCCATGCCAAACATTGCAATGATCATAAACCAAGTTTTTATTGCTTTTAAGTTTAACTTGCTTTTCTTTTTCCTTTTTACGGCTCTTTTTTTATAATCCTGCTCTATATTATGTTGCACCTCATAAGGATATTCATAATTTGGCTTTAATACTGCTGACATTTAACCTACACCCTTTCTCCAACTCTTAATTTTGCGCTTCTTGCTCTTGGATTTTCTTCTAGCTCTGTTTCTATTGATATAATTGGTTTTTTATTTACTAATTTTAATTTTCTTCTGTGATCACAAATACATTTTGGAAACTCTTTTGGACAAATACAATCATTGTTTAAATCTGCAAATGTATTTTTTACTATTCTATCCTCTAATGAGTGGAAGCTTATTACACAAATTCGTCCACCAATATTTAATCTATCTACAGCACTTCGTATTGTTTTTTCAATAATTTCAAGCTCTTTATTTACTTCTATACGTATTGCTTGAAAGGTTCTCTTTGCAGGATGAGGACCGTCCTGTCTTGCTCCTGCTGGTATAGCTTTTTTAATTATATTAACTAGTTGACCTGTTGTTTCTATGAATTCTGTTTCTCTAGCTTCTACAATAAACTTAGCAATTCTCGATGCCCAGTTCTCTTCTCCATACTCACTTATAATTCTAGTCAATTCCTTTTCGTCATAACCATTTACAATATGCCAAGCACTAATTTTTTGCGATTTGTCCATTCTCATGTCAAGCGGAGCATCATGATTATAGCTAAACCCTCTCTCCGGAATATCTAACTGGAAGGATGATACTCCTAAATCAAATAAAATACCATCTATCTTATCAATATTTAAGTCATCTAATATTTCATTGATATTACTAAAATTGCTCTTATACGCAATGAAATTTTTAAACTCAGATAATTTATTCTCAGCTCTGTTTATAGCATACACATCCTGGTCAATACCTATTACCTTACCCTTTGTTACACGTTTAAGTATCTCGTATGTATGTCCTCCGCCACCGAGTGTAGCATCAACATAAATTCCATCTTCTTTTATATTTAATCCTTCTATTGTTTCCTCTAGTAAAACAGGTTTGTGAATAAATTCCATGAATTATCCTCCTACAAGCCTATGCCGAGCTCCGACATTTTTTCTGCTATGCTATCAAAATCAAACTCTTCACTGTTAGAATAAGCATACCAGCTTTCTTTATTCCAAATTTCAATTCTATCAATAACTCCAATAATTGCTACATCTTCCCTTAAATTGCTAAATTCCCTTAAATTAGGTGGTACTAATAATCTGCCCTGTTTGTCAAAGGTACATTCAGTAAATCCTGAAACAAACTGTCTTAAAAAGAATCTTTCTTCTTTATTAAAGGCTGATAAATTTCTTAGCTTAGCGATGAATTCTTCCCATGCATTAATAGGATAAACGTACAAACATTTATCCAAGCCTTTTCCAATATAAAATATCTCACCTAATTCATCTCTGAATTTCGATGGAATTATAACCCTTCCCTTATTGTCAAAAGAATGTATGTATTCACCAGTAAACATGTTCCACCACCTTATGGGTATATTATACCACATTATGGGATAAATGCACCACTTTTTTTCAAAAAAATTAAAAATTTTTTTATATTTTTTGGAACACGTCATAAAAGCTTGAAAAATCAATTCTTATAAAGCTATAAATTTATTTAAACAAAATAAAAAGTGCATACTAAACTATTAGTATAGTATGCACTCTTTTATAGATTTTAATTATTTATTATTGCAAATGAAAATTCCGCACTAATGCAAAGCTTATTATCTACATATCCTTTACCCTTTGCAAAGAAAAAAGGATATTTTTGATTTACTATTTCACATTCTGTAACAAATTTATCTCCAGGCTTTACAGGTGATTTAAAACGAACCTTATCTAGTCCTGTAAAAAATGGTGTACCTTTATTTAAGCTTTGACTCGGTAATAGGATACACACAGATTGAGCTAGTATTTCACAGAGTATAACACCAGGAACAACTGGATTATCTGGAAAATGACCATTTAAAAACCACTCATCACCTGCTATGTATTTTAATCCTATTGCTTTACCTTCTTCATTAATATTTACTTCATCTAATAGAAGCATTGAATCTCTATGAGGGAGTATATTTTTAATTTCTTCTATATTCATATTCACACCACAGCACTATGCTTTTGTTATATTCTTTTAAATGCAAGACAAGCATTATGACCACCAAAGCCTAAGGATATAGACAGAGCAAGATTTACTTTTTTATTTCTTGCCTTATTAGCAACATAATCTAAATCACATTCTGGATCCTGCTCTGTTAAACCAATTGTGGGAGGGATTATTTCTTTCTTTATTGCCAATATAGAAGCAATAGCTTCAACAGCTCCAGCTGCTCCAAGCATGTGACCTGTCATTGATTTTGTAGAGCTTACAAGTGCTTTATATGCTTTTTCTCCTAATGCCTTCTTTATTGCCCTTGTTTCTGATATATCATTTAGTGGAGTACTTGTTCCATGTGCATTTATATAAATATTTTCTTCATCCATCATATTAGCTTCTTCTATTGCTAAGCTTATTGCTCTTGATGCACCAATTGCCTCTGGATTAGGAGCAGTTATGTGATATGCATCACAAGTACAGCCATATCCACAGATTTCTGCATATATTTTTGCTCCTCTTTTTATAGCATGCTCATATTCCTCCAATATTAGTGCACCTGCACCTTCTCCAATAACAAAGCCACTACGTTTTTTATCAAATGGAATAGAAGCTGTTTTGGGATCTTCCGAAGTGTTTAAAGCTAACATATTATCAAAGCCTGCTACCCCTATTGGCATAATTGAAGCTTCTGAACCACCAGCAATTATTGCATCAGCATAACCATACTTTATTGCTCTAAAGGCCTCACCTATAGCATTTGTACCTGTAGCACATGCAGTTACAACTGGTAGGCAAGGGCCTTGTGCCTTATATCTAATTGCTATACTACCAGAAGCCATATTTGATATCATCATAGGTATAAAATATGGAGATACCTTTCTATTACCTTTAGTTATTAGCTTTTCCATTTCAGCAGAAAATGTTTCTATACCTCCAATACCAGAGCCAAAGTAAACACCAAATCTCTCTGGTGACACATTATTTTCAATATTGCTATCAGTAACAGCTTGACTTGCAGCTGCAATTGCATATCGAACAAATAAATCACTAGTTTTTATTTCATTTTTAGTCATATATAATGAAGCATCAAAATCCTTAACCTCAGCTGCAAGCTTTACCTTAAATGAAGATGTATCAAATTTAGTTATAGGAGCAATACCACATTTCCCTGATATAAGAGAATTCCAAAAATTATCAACATCATTTCCAATAGGAGTTACAGCACCTAATCCTGTTACAACAACTCTTTTCATGTTTCTTATTCTTATTCCTTTCATTAATCTTACTAAGCTACATTGCTAATCCACCATCTACTCTTATAACCTCACCTGTTATATATTCAGCTGAGCATAAAAATACAGCTAGATTTGCTACATCCTCAGGTTTTCCCATCCTTCCAAGAGGTATTCTACTTAAAAGCTGATTATTTTCTTCAATGTTTTGTGTCATATCTGTATCTATAAATCCAGGTGCAATTGCATTACAGCATATATTCCTGCTAGATAGCTCACGAGCAACAGATTTTGTAAGTCCTATAAGACCAGCTTTAGAAGCAGAATAGTTTGTTTGTCCAGCATTTCCAATTATTCCTGATATAGAGCTTATATTAATTATCTTGCCGCTTTTATTCTTTAAAAATATACTGGAGCAATGCTTTATCATATTAAATGCACCTTTAAGATTTGTGTCTAAGACCAAATCAAAGCTTTCCTCTTTCATAGACAAAATTAAAGCATCCTTTGTTATACCTGCATTATTAACAAGTATGTCAATTGTTTTAAATTTCTCTACTATTTCAGAAACTATTTGCTTAGTTTTATTAAAATCTGATACATCACACTTAAAGCAACAAGCCTTCACACCAAAGCTCTCAGCCTCAATACATGTTTCTTTAGCCTTCTCTTCATTTCCGGAATATATGATTGCAATATCTACTCCATTTTGTGCAAGCTTAAGTGCAATTGCTCTTCCTATTCCTCTAGAGCCACCTGTTATTACAGCCTTTTTACCTTTTAACATTTCTTTACCCCCTAAGCCATTTGTAGAGTACCGATATAAGAACGTTTCAAATACTCATTGTTTCTTAGTATCTCATTGACTGTATTTACTAAGCTTTCCATATCTTCAACATTATAAATGTGAACATCTTGAGAAATTTTTGATACAAAGCCACTAAGAGTTTTTCCAGCTCCAACCTCTATAAATGTATCTACTCCATCCTTTATCATGTTTTCGATTGAGTATTGCCAATAAACAGGGCTTATAAGCTGCTGAGAAATTAGCTTTGCCACATCCTTTGTATAAGGCTTTGATGTACAATTTGAATATACAGGTATCCTAGGTTTTATAAGTTTAAAATTTTTTAAATATTCCTTAAATCTTTTTTCTGCTGATGACATAAGTGGAGTATGGAAGGCTCCACTAACATTAAGAGGGATAGCTTTACCACCTAGCTCCTTGACATCAAGCTTAAATAATTCCATTTCTGATTTCAATCCTGATACTACTAATTGACCTGGATAATTGTAATTTACTGGATACACCTCATTATACTTCTTGCATAATTCTTCTACTATTTTGTTATCAAGCTTCAGAATTGCCATCATTGAGCTTTCACGCTCATCCCCAGCATCCTGCATATATTCTCCTCGCTTACAAACTATTTTAAATCCATCGACATAACTCATACTACCGGCAAAGCTTAAAGCCGCTAATTCACCTAATGAAAATCCAGCTACTGCATCAGCCTTAATTCCCATTGCTTCCAAAGACAATGCAGCTGCTAAATCAACGCTATACAAGCATGGTTGTGTGTTGATAGTTTGAGTTAAATCTTCCTTCGTTCCTCTAAAGCATAACTCCATATTGCCAGCTTTAATTGTTTCAAATTGATTATAAATATCCTTTGCTATTAGACTATTATTGTATAAGTCCAGTCCCATTCCACTATATTGTGCACCTTGACCTGAGAATAAAAAAGCTATTTTACTCATTTATATGTCCCTATACCGATTTCAATAGAAATCCTATCAATCCTTTCATTATTATTTATTTTATAAAATTCTTAGCTCCACTTAATACTACCTGAGCTTCTTCAAATATTTCATTAATAATTTCAGCTACACTTTGTTCCTTTTTAACCATACCAGAAATTTGACCTGCTAAAAAGCATCCTCGTTTTTCATCACCCTCTATAGCTGCTAGTCTAAGTGTTCCGACTGCCATTTGCTCTAAATCATCATTTGATATATCAGAGTATTCTGCTTTATAATATTCCTTTGAAAAAGGTGTTTTTAGGCTCCTAACTGGATGACCTAGTCTCTTACCAGTAACTATAGTCGAAATATCTGTAGCTTTTATAATTTTATCCTTATATACCTGATGTACTGAGCATTCTTTTGCAACTAAGAATCTTGTTCCTATCTGTACTCCTTGAGCACCAAGCATAAAGGCTGCACTAACACCTCTACCATCTGCTATTCCACCAGCAGCTATAACTGGTATATTTACTGCATCACATACCTGTGGTACTAAACAGATAGTTGTTAAATCTCCTACATGGCCACCACTTTCTCCACCTTCTGCGACTACAGCACATGCTCCTGCTCTTTCAACAAGCCTTGCTAATGCAACAGAGGCTACAACTGGTATGACCTTGATTCCTGCTTCGACCCATTTTTTTATATATTTTGAAGGGTTACCAGCTCCTGTTACTACCACTGGCACCTTTTCTTCAACTACTATATCAGCTATTTCATCTACATGTGGACTCATTAGCATGATGTTTACACCAAATGGTTTATCAGTTATACTTCTTGTTATGTTAATCTGTTCTCTTAAGTAATCAGTCCCTGCATTCATAGCTGCGATTATTCCAAGTCCTCCAGCAGCAGATACTGCACCAGCAAGCTTGCCATCTGCGATCCATGCCATTCCACCTTGAAATATAGGGTATTCAATATTTAAGAGATCACAAATTGATGTTCTTATCATTTTCTTAACCTTCTTGTGATTGTTTTTTCTCTATAAATTTTAGCAAATCTCCTACTGTAAGTAGCTTTTCGTCAAGCTGAAGTTCACAACCCAACTCTTCTTCTAATTGCATAACTAATTCAACTGTAGCTAATGAATCAATTCCTAAGCTATCAAATGTTGTATTTTCATCAATTGTTTCAACCTCAATATCCACGTTCTCAGCTATTATTTTTACTAATTTTTCTAAATTCATATTCAATCTCCTCGTATAATATGTTTAGAACTACTTTTAAAGTGTTCTAAACATTAATTTATTTTTTACATTTACAATTTTTAAATTAGATATCCTAATGCTATAATAGAATAAAGAATATTAGCAAAGGATAATTCAAATTCTCCTTGCAAAACCATTTGGTTATTGCTTAGTTAGCTTGCTTCCTAACTTAATTGTCAAATTCTGCTTACTACAGGTGCTGCATCTCTTTGATTAGATCATCAGCAAGATAGTTTTCAAAGATGAATGCTAATAATGCGAGGTTTCAGTCAGCAGTTAAGATTAGGATATCTCTTTTACTAATTGTTCTTCAACGACCCTATGGAAAGGTGGTGATTTCATGAAAAACAATTTTTTATCGACTTTATTTGTTGGTATTGATGTTAGTTCTAAAACTAACGTTTTGTGTGCTCTTGATTTTCAAGGTAACAAACTTCTCAATCTAAAAGCTTTGAATAACCAGCCTGGTGCTGAATCTATTTTAAGCAACATCTTAGAATGCTTAATTTCTAACAACTTAAAATTTGTTGTTGTTGCCTTAGAATCTACTTCTTTTTACAGTACTCATATTGCTAATTTTTTATCTTCTAATGAGGTTCTTTTGGCATATACACCTATGGTTTATTGTCTAAACCCTAAAACTATTGCCAATTACAGAAAGTCTTTTATTGATATGGATAAAACTGATCCACTTGATGCATTTATCATCGCTGATTTTGCAAGATGCGGTAGAATTACTTCTCAGCCTTGGCGTGGTGCTCAGTTCCTTGCTTTACAAAGACTTACTAGACATAGGTTACATTTAGTTGAATCTGCCTCTAGAGAAAAAGCATATATGGTCTCTAATATTTATTTAAAGTTCAGTCAATTAGCTGTTGTAAAAGATGAAGACATGCCATTTTCTAATACTTACAGCGCTACATCTGAAGCAGTCTTAACTGAATTTCTTTCTTTAGATGATATTGCTTATTCCCCTTTAGAAGTTTTAGTTGAATTCATTAAATCTAAAGGTAAAAATCGCTTTAGCAATCCAGTAGAAACAGCTAAACTATTACAAAAAGCTGCAAGAGATTCCTATCGTTTAGACAAAGTTCTTTATGAGCCTTTAAACGTATCAATCGCCTCATCATTTAATGTTATTAATGCTTTAGATACAGAGATTAAAACTATTGATAAAGCTATTGAAAAGGCTATTAAAGGTATTAACACTACTGAATATCAGTCTCTTACTTCTATTCCTGGTATTGGCCCTGTTTTTGCCAGCGGCATTCTTGCTGAAATTGGTTCTATTACTTCATTTGATTCAAATGATGCTTTAGCGAAATATGCTGGTTTAACTTGGAGAATCAATCAATCTGGTAATTTTAAATCTGATGAAACCAATATGACCAAAACCGGTAACAAGTATCTTAGATACTATTTAATAGAGGCTGCGAACAGTGTAAAAAACAATATTCCTGAATTTAATGAGTTCTACCATAAAAAGCTTGATGAAGTAGCTTCTCATCAACACAAACGAGCACTCGCACTAACATCTCGTAAACTAGTACGCCTGATTTTTGGATTGCTGACCAAGAATCAAATCTACTCCAGCAATAAAGCTGGTGAGGTACAATAAAATATTTCCTTTTTTATCCTATTTTTTTCTTTGAAAATCATAGGTTTTATTAAAGTTGCTCTTTTTTAATCAATTCTTTTAATTATTTTTATTTTTTTCTCTTGACATATTACCAGATTGCTTATTAAATAATATTTTATAATTACTATCTATTAGTTAGTCTATCTAACTTATTTAAAATTAATATTATTTAGTTAGACAATCTAATTTTATTTTAATATAATTAGTTTGACAATCTAACTATATTACCACCTTATAATGCAAGCTGCACTCGAAAGCCCTCCACCAAATGCACATAGTGCTAAATTGTCATTTCTTTTCAGCTTTCCACTTTTATTTAACTCATCAATAGCTATAGGTATGCTTGCTGCTGATGTATTTCCATACCTTTCAATATTTACATAAAATCTGTCTGAAGGTATATTAAGTCTTTTTTTAGCTGCTTCAATAATTCTAACATTTGCCTGATGTGGTATTACCATAGCTATGTCTTCTTCTTTAATTCCTGATACTTGAATAGCTTCCTTTAAGTCATTGCACATTGCATTTACTGCAAACTTATAGGTCTCTTGCCCATTCATATAAACTACAGGTTTATTTACTGCTCCCTCATAAAAAGGAGAATTACCTGTGTAATTAGGAATTTTTATAACTGAATCATCTCCAGTTGTACTTAGCTTTGAATAAATGTAATTATCTCCAGCTCCTAGCAGCATAGCTCCTGCTCCATCACCAAAAATGACACAGGTTCCTCTATCCTCCCAGTCTAAAATACGACTCATTCTTTCAGCACCAATAACTAAAATCTTATTCAGCTTCCTTAATGAAAAGAATCCTGCAGCTGTTTCTAGCATAAATATAAATGCACTGCAAGCTGCATTGATATCCATTGCAGGGCATGTTGCTCCTAAAAGCTTCTGCACACTGCATGCAAGTGATGGTGAAACATATTCGTTGCTTACTGTAGCACAAATTATCATATCAAGCTCTTCTACCTTTGTATTACCATCCTTCAAGGCCTCAAGTGCTGCCTTATATCCAAGATCTGCAGCTGTCTCAGTAGTGCAAACATGTCTTTGCTTTACACCGACTCTTTGCACTATCCAATCATCTGAGGTATCAAGGAAGCTTGAAAGCTCATCATTTGTTACTACACGAGGTGGAACATAGCTCCCTGTTCCTAATACTTTAAAACTCATTTCACTATCCTTTTTATATATTTTTTTTATCATTTTTTTCTATCATTTCATTAGTACTTTTCTTAAAGTAATTATTTAACTTGTGAATAACATCAATAATATATTTCCTCTCGCTTTCGCTAAGCTCCTTACTCACTTCGTCAACCATATCTCTATGATATTGCTTATGCAATTCATCTATTTCACGACCTTTATCAGTTAACACAACATAAACTACTCTACCATCATCTTGACTATCTATTTTCTTTACATAGCCCTTTTTTTCTAGCTTATTTACAGCTATTGTTGCAGATGGTCTTGTAATACATAGCTCAGAAGCTATTTTGCTGATATTAGCTCCCTCTTCTTTACCCTTTCCAACACATTCAATTAAATGCATTTCGTTAATTGAAAAACTTGTGTCACTAATTGCCTTTAAGCTTTCCTCCTCAAGTCGTAAAATACTGTGATATGCTTTTACTAAAATATCATTTAAAGCTTCAGCGAATGCATCCAAAATAATACCTCCTTCTTATTTATTTAGTTAGCCTAACTATATAACAAAATACCACATTAAATTAACTTTGTCAATACATATTTTTACGACATTATTTTGCATTAATCCTCATAAGCCTCATTTAAATTCCAATATCTCCACACATTACCTACCATATCTATATTAGGCTTTAATGTTATTTTACCAGGCCTCCAGCCAGAAGGAGTAGCTTCTTTTCCATTTGATTTTCTTACAAGCTGAAAGGCTTTTATCTGTCTTAAAGCTTCAGAAACATTTCTACCCACTGGAGGTGTAAGAACTTCCATTGCTTGTATAATTCCATCTGGATCTATAATAAACCTTCCTCTAAGCTCGGTACTGCTATCTTCATCATACACACCATATTGTCTTCCTATTTTTCCACCTCTATCTGATAGCATAGGAAATGGCACATTTCTTCCTATAATCTTAGAAAGCTCTAAATCATTCCACATCTTATGTACAAAAACTGAGTCAACGCTTATTGACAGCACTTGAGTGTCCAATGCTTTGAATTCATCATATTTTCCAGCAACTGCTGAAATCTCAGTAGCTCAAACAAATGTAAAGTCGCCAGGATAAAAGCATAAAAGTACCCACTTACCTCTGTAATCCTCTAAGCTGACATTTATAAATTGTCCATTGTAAAAAGCTGGTGCTGTAAATAACGGTGCTGGCTTTCCAACTAGAACCATCGTAATCCCCCTTTATGATAAATTATTTAAAATTAAAGAACATATAATATTATATGAAAGCTATAAAAAAAGTGCATCTTAGATGCACTTTTACTTCTTTATTCATATCTGCGTATGTCTGAAGGCTTTTCACTATTACGAATATAACGTAAAGGTGAGGTTATATTTTTATGACTAAATTCTAGTAATTCATTTTTTCTAATGCTAGAAATTTCATTTATTATTTCTAACTCAGGTTTTCCTAAATAATAGCCTTGTACATAATCCACACCAAGTCTTATCAAGGTAATTAGCTCATCCCTTGTTTCCACACCTTCTGCTATTATTTTAGCATTTCTAGATTTTATAAACTTAATCATATTTGATAATAGATTTTGCTTTTCTATATCCCTATCAATATCTCTAACTAATGCTATATCAATTTTTACATAATTAGGACTAATGTGCAATAGAATTGTTTCTGTATTATAGCCTGAACCAAAATCATCAATTGCAATTTCAAGATTACAACGTTTAGCAAAAGCAAACTTTCTTTCCATAGATACAGAATCCGGTTCTTCTCTTTCGGAAATCTCTATGACAATATTACTTAAGCAATCACTGTATTTTTCTTCAAAATTTATAAAATCATCTTCTGATAAGCTTGTACTAGAAATCGAATTAATGAATAATTTCTTTTTATATAAATAATCTCCTTGACTTTTACAAGACTCAATTGCACCATTCCATGTTAAATATTCTAATTGATATAGCTTTGATTGCTCCTTTGCCAATTTAATTATTTCATTAATAGATTTAATTTTTTCACTTGTAGGTCTCATAAGCGCTTCATAAGCAAAAATTTCACCATTTTTAACATCAACAATTGGTTGAAATGCAAATTTTGCTAATGAATATTCAAAGAAAATATTTAAATCCTCTCTACCTTCAAGTAAGAATTCATCTCGTTTAAATGCTTCTAGGTTAAATTCCTTAACACTACCCTTTATTGTACGTTTAGCTGAATACATAGCAAAATCAGCATATTTTACAAGTGTTTCAAAGTTATCTGCATCATCAGGATACCATGCATAGCCAGAAGAAGCTCTAAATCTTGTGCTCCTATTATTTGGTAAATTAAATGTAGTCTCATATAATTTTTTATGATTTTTATATATTAAATCAACTAACTCATCCTTAGAATTAAAATTATATAGAAAAGCATAAAATTCATCTCCAGAACGTCTAGCCACTATAGCTCTTTCTGGATCAAGAGTAGATACTATCTTAGAAAATTCAATGAGAAATCTATCTCCAACATCATGTCCATAATTATCATTTAAGAATTTTAAATTATCTAAATCCCACATAACCATAGCTGCTACGCCAGTGATTCCTTTTTTCATTACTTCATTTACTTTATTACTAAAGGAATATCTATTCAGCAAATTAGTAAGCAAATCATGGTCTAGCTCATACTCTAGCTTCATTTTATCTCTTAATGCATACTCAGCCATGCTATTGCTATACATTTCTATAGTGCTCGATAAGTTATCAATTTCTTTTATATATACCTTATGTAAATTTATTGCTTTATCTGGACTACTACTTTGAATAACCTTTTGTAATTTTGCAATAGGTCTAGTAAACATCAAGCTAAATATGAATAAAGCTAATAAGCCAATAAACATTGAGCAAACAAAAGCAAACAACAAGCTTCTTGTTAAAATACTAGCTTCATTTAATAAAACTGATTTCTTAGTCATTCCACAAAGCACCCATTGTTCATCAATAAAAGGTGAGTTGCTATCATAGAGTCTAAAGCTACTTAATGAAATAATTTCAGAATCATTAGTATCCATAAATGAGTTAAATGTGTACATTCCATATATTGATGGATCTGTATATAATTTAAAGGTTCCTGATTCTGACACAGTATAATCGTATAAAGCTCCTGACTTTAGAACACTTCTATAATTTTCTCCATCGTTTGTTGTTGCTATAAAGTAAGATGAATTACTTTCATCATTAAAATTATCTCTTGCACTACTTATATTTAACTCTTCATATGGTAGGTTTTTCTTTAAATAATCGATACTTATATCAATTCCAACAACACCTAAAAACTGTCCATCATCACCAAGAATTGGAACCGAATAGCTTATTACGTCTATATCATTTTTTGATAATCGAAAGGTAGGACTCCAATATCCATAATATGAAAAGGTTCCTCCTGGATTTTGCTGAACTGCACGAAAAGGCTTAAAGTAAAATGCATCCTTTTTATTTCCAGTATTTAATTTCATTCTTGTGCTCCAATTACTATTCATTGTGAGCCCAAGCTCTTTAATTATATTACTTGCACCTACTTCAACCAAAATATCTGAATTATCAAAAGATGTAGTAATAGGGTCTAAATCTCGAATATAAAATGCTTTATATCCGATTTCTTCAGAATAACCCTCCTCTAATACAATAAATGCACCAGTTACCTTTGAATGCCTTAGAAATTCAATCAATGACTCTACCATTTGCTTGTCAATTTTACCACCATTTAATTCAATTCTTTCAGAAAAATTCTTAACAATGTTTTCAAAATTGGTATAGCTTGCCCAATTTCTTACCATATTAGTTTCAAGATTATTCTTTCTAAAGGTTGTCATCCATTCAAAGGAATCTATAGAATTTTTACTTAGCTTATCTATTGTTCCTTGATAAAAAATAACAACAATAAAAACTAATGATTGAATTGCTACGATTACTAACATTGGCATAATCAATTTTCTAAAAATCGACTTATCTTTTCTCTGTTTCATATATAAAACCACTCTTTACAGTATTCTAATTTTAATCCTTTATTAAATTTTTTAGTTGTCTTTCTAATTCTGTATACCATTTTTCAAACGAAATATCACTATATCTTAAAATAATACTTTCATTTTTACTTAAAGCTTCCATTTTAATAGTGTTTGCTTGTCCAATTATACCTAATTCTATTTCAATATTTTTCTTGTCTTCAATAGCTTTATCTAAAAGAGATTCTTCTAATAATCTTCTTACCTGAACACCATTATTAATTGCCTTACTAGTATAAAGCTCATATCTATTAACCTGTTCTAAAGATACCTTTAAAGTCTTTTTAACATTAATCTCAGATTCTTCATTATTTACTTCTAATATATTTGTTATATAATCATAATCATTTGCATTTATTTTAACTGGCATATATGATGCATCAAATGAAAACAGTGAATTTTTTTCATCGTCAGTCAACCATTTTAAAAATACTGTTGCAGCATATTCCTTAGCTTTTGTATTTTTAATCATTGCAAAGCCAGCACCTTGTTGTACAGCAATCTTTCTTGAACCTCTAAAATTCGGAAGTGGTAGAACTAATAGTTCAATAGGGTATTCTGTTTCATCCTCAAGAATAACATTAGTAGGAAAATATGTAGCACTGCTTGAAGAGCCCACAAAGGCAATTATATCTCCTGTTTTAGCATCATCAGATGAAAACTTGCCATATTTACCATAATATCCTTTTACAAAAGGTAAATAAAAATTATCCCAAATTTTTTTCAAAGCTTCTTTGTTAAGATCTATCAATACTTTGTCATTTTCTACTGTAAACAACTCATGTCCTAATTGATAGCTTCCTACTAAAATGTAGTTTGCTATAGCATCTCGACCAAAAAAAGCTTTTCCTCCACTATAGTTATAATATTTTTCAGCAATTTCTGCTAATCCTTCCCATGTGGAAAGCTTTAATTCACTTTCTCCTGTTGCAAAGCAAAATTTATCCCAATCAGTTTTATTTATCATTAAAAGCTCTGTTGATTTTGCTATTGGAAGTATTTTCAAGCTTTTATTTTTATCAAATCTACCCTCATTTATATAGCTATCAACAAATTTAGATAACTCTTCTGCGCTAAAATATTCATCAAATGAAGCAAGAAGTCCTAAGCCATCAAGTTCCTTTGCAATATCAACATAACCTGCAAATAAATCAGGCATTTTATCAGAGCCAACTCTTTTTAAAGCTGAGTTTCTTAATGTATCAATTAAATTATTTACACTTCCTTGACTGAAGGCTTCAACAGCTATTCCTTTTTCTCTCCCAACTGTTTCATTAAATTCCTTCACTAACTCATCAAATGAAGTTTTTTGTGCACCATTGTAATAGTGCCATATAGTTATAGTAACAGGTGATTTCGGATTCAATCCATAATCTTCATCCCCATTTTTTAAACAAGCAGTAATTAATAAACATAGCGATAATATCAGAATTAAGATTATTAATAGCTTAATACATTTTTTCATTGATAAATTCATCCCTTTCACCTAGTTTATTAAAAATATATAAATACATTATACACAAATCGACATTATTTGACAATAAAATAAATATATGATTATAAATTTTTTATTATATTATTAATACATGCAATATATAATTGAAAATCTAAGTTAATTTAAAAAAGGATTATTCCAAAAAATAATTATGGAATAATCCTTCTCTTTATTTCTTTATTCTGTCTAAGTATATATTTATTATTTTCATACCATAATCTGTTAGGCAAAAATCCCCTTTATACAAGCACCAATCATATATTGCACCTCTTAATATAGTTGTTATCATAGATTTAATTTCATCTGTACTCATTTCAGATGTAATTTCATCTTTTTCTTTGCCTTCTTCTAAAAAAGTGCTTAATATATTATAGTATTTTCGCATTGTATCAAGTGCAATTCTGTCTGCTTCTATATCTTTAATTTGTGCAGAATAAATAACAGAAATAAAATCTAAACCTGCTCTATTTTCAATAAATTCTAAAACATATTTCGAAAAAAATGCTATTTTATCTATTGTGTTTTCTGGCAAGCTAACATTATTTATGAAATCTGTATATACATCATCAGCAAATGGAAATACATCAACTAATAATAATTCCTTTGTTTTAAAATGAGTATAGAAAGCTCCTTTAGAGGAGCCAGATTCCCTTATAATGTCATCAACCGTAACATTGTTATATCCTCTTTCATTAAACAGTCTTCTTGCACATTCTATTAGCTTTTTTTTAGTTTCCTGTCCTTGAAGTACCCTTTTATTCATTATAGCTATATACCTTTCACTTCTTTTCTTCTTCTAATGATATAAATTATTATACCGACAATGACCATTGTAGCACTTACTATTTGTGCTATACTAAGCCCCATAAATTTAAGGATATATTCCTCTTGTCTCATTCCTTCCAAGAAAAATCTAACTATCCCATAAAATATAGCATAAAAAGCAAATAACTCACCATCATTTTTCTTCATTTTTCTTCTATACCAAATTAAAAATATAAATATAATCAAATTTGCTATAGATTCATATAAGAATAAAGGATGATATTTACCAGGCAAATTATCAATAGTAATTCCCCAAGGAAGATTTGTTGGTCCTCCATATATTTCTTGGTTAAAATAATTACCCCAACGACCTATTGCTTGTGCAATTATTACAGAGGGAGCAAAGATATCAGCAACCTGCCAAAAGTTAATTTTCTTAATCCAGCAAGTTATTAGTAAAGCAAGTATACCTCCAAACACACCACCATGTATTGCCATTCCACCACTTCTTATATTTATAACTTCAAAGAAGCTATTAAATTCCTCTGGAGCAAATGCTACATAGTATAATCTTGCACAAATTATACCTGTTATTATAGTCGCTAACAGTATATCAATAAGTGAGTCTTCATTAAATCCTATACGTTTAGATTCTCTAAACGCAAGCAACATACCGATGGCTACACCTGAAGCAATGAAAATTGCATACCACATTATATCTAAACCAAATACAGTAAATGCTACTCTATTCATAAGAACCTCCTATTTGTTCTTTATT
>JBPOHM010000066.1:0-1869 GCA_052035585.1 Bacillota bacterium | reverse complement strand
TGCTATTAAGAACATGAATTTCATTTATTAATATACCAGTACCGTGCTTTAATGTTGAATTAATAATTATTTCTTTTATTCCATCGTTATTTATATCCTCAAAATGTAATATTGGTAAAAATGCTGTTTCTATAGCATTTCTCCAATTGTATAGCTTTACTTTGTTATTGTAGCTAACAACAATTCCAACAAATTGATTTTTAGTTTCATTTAAAATACCAGCTTTTACTTCTATCTTACCTGTTTCTGTTTCTAAATCTGTTAATAATAGGTTGAATTTATCTAAAGGTACATTTGCTTGCTCTTCATCCAGAGTTGGATTATTAGTAGATGGTTTGCTTTGTTTAGTTAATAAGTTTATTGAAATTATAATTAAAAATAATGAAAGAAATAATATTAATATCAATTTATTTTTCATAGTAAAAATCCTTCCAATCATTTGATATGTTTATTATATTTTAGACTATTATAATAGTCAATAAAGATAATTATTGATATTGCTTTTAAAAATGAATATAATAAAGTTAACATAAAGCATAGCATATAAAAATCGGATTTTAAATTAATAGGAAAGGTGCGGATAAATAATGAAAAGAACTGAATTATCGTTAGAGTTAAGAGAAGAGTTATTAAAGGTACTTAAGGCACGCTTTGAAAAAAATATGAATCGTCACGAAGGAATAGTATGGGAAAAGGTATTAGAGAAATTAAATAATAATACTGATAAGTTATGGTCACTTAATCAAATGGAAGAGACTGGTGGAGAGCCAGATGTTATAGGCTATGATAAAGAAACAGATGAATATATTTTCTGTGATTGTGCAGCAGAAAGTCCAAAGGAACGCAGAAGCTTATGCTATGATAAAGAAGCATTAAATTCAAGAAAAGAAAACAAGCCAAAGGATAGCGCAGTAAATATGGCATATGAGATGGATATTGAGCTTTTAACTGAAGAGCAATATAGAGAGCTTCAAAAGCTTGGTAATTTTGATTTAAAGACATCTAGTTGGGTTAAAACACCGGATAATATTAGAAAGCTTGGTGGAGCTATTTTCTGTGATCGTAGATACAATACAGTATTCACTTATCACAACGGTGCTGAATCATACTACAGCTCAAGAGGATTTAGAGGGATATTAAGAGTTTAATTAAATTACAGATGAGGATTGAAAATAATGAACATACTAATTAGTGCTTGCCTATTAGGGGTAAATTGTAGATATAATGGAACAGGTAAATTAATACCTGAGCTTGAAGAGCTTATGAGAAAGCATACATTGATTCCTGTGTGTCCTGAACAGCTTGGAGGATTGTTAACGCCAAGAAGTCCTGCTGAGATAAAGGGAGATAGGGTATTTAATAAAGAAGGTGTTAATGTTACTGAGGAGTTTATGAAGGGTGCTGATGAGACATTAAAGCTTGCTAAGATATATAATTGTAAGTATGCTATATTAAAAGAAAGAAGTCCATCTTGTGGTAGTGAAAAGATTTATGATGGTACTTTTTCAAGTACAATAGTTGATGGTGATGGAATTGCAGCAAAGCTTTTAAAAGATAATGGAGTAAAGGTTATAGGTGAATCTGAAATTAGCACAAAAATGAATGAATTATTATAGAGGTACTTTATATGATTAGAATAGATTTTATTATTGGGGCTATCAGTGTCCAATAAGCTTTGAAACACTTGAATTATTGGACAAGTATAAGGATAGCTTTGAAATAAATACATATAACATAGAAGAGGATTTTAATTTAGCTAAAAATCAAAGAATATTTTTTCCTTTTTTAACTGTTGTTGATGGAAAGGATAGATTTAGAGCACCTATAAATAAAGTATTTTTAAATAAGTTATTAAACGGTGAAAAATAC
>JBPOHM010000089.1:0-9733 GCA_052035585.1 Bacillota bacterium | reverse complement strand
CCTTTTATAAGGCTATAGGTCAAGGTTTGTATTCTTTTATTGTTATAAGCTTTATAGGCTTTATAGCAATGGTAATTTTTGTAGGTGTTCCTAGTTTAAATTTAGTTATATTTATACCAACATTAATAATAGCAGTTATATTAGGACAGATACTTTGCTTAATTATATATTCAATAGTTGGAATTTTAGCATTTTTCATGCAAGATGTTAGACCTGTTTATTGGATTGTAGATAAGACTGTTATGGTTTTGGGAGGAAGCTATTTACCAATAGCACTGTTTCCAAAATTTATGAAGTTTTTAGCATATATAAGTCCATTTGGAGCAATCAACTTTGCTTCAAGTACTGTTTATGAATCATGGAATACAGAGTATATAAAATTATTACTTTTACAGATAGTTTGGATTATTGTATTTGGTATATTATTAAAATATACATTTGACTTAGCAAAGAAAAAGGCTATGGTAAACGGAGGGTAAGGAGAAATATGAGGAATTTGAAGTTAGCAATGTTAAATATAAAGAAAAACTTTCAGAACGCTAAGGAATTGAGAAGCTCATTTATTATTTCTATTATAGGTATGGGACTAAATGACTGTGCTTTTGTTATATTATGGCTTAGCTTTGGTCAAATGGTAGGAAATATAAATGGTTGGGGCAAATATGATATAATAGGATTATATGGATTTTGCACAACAGCATTTGGTCTAGTATTTTCTCTATTTCAAGGTATTCAGTATTTGCCTAGATATATAAGTACTGGTAATTTGGATAAATATTTATTAACACCTAAAAGTACAATTATTAAAATTGCTACATCAGCAGTATCTACAAGTGCTTTAGGAGATTTTATATTTGGTTTCATATGCTTTATAGCGTATGTTATGCTAGAAAAGCTTAGTTTATTGCAAATATCAATATATATTTTACTAATTATAAATACATCAGTACTATATTTTGCATACTCACTTATTTGCATGAGTGCTTCATTTTATTTTATGGATGGAGAAAACATATCAACAGGTTTGTTTTTTAACTTTTTAACACCATCCTTATATCATGGAGGCGCATTTAATAAGGTTCTTAGAATTATTTTTATATTTATAATTCCATCACTATTATTAGGTGCTGTTCCTGTTGAAATAGTAAAAAACATTTCATTATTAAAGCTGTTAGGAGTTATTGCATTTACAATATTTTGGTTAGTTTTATCAATATGGTTTTTTTATAAATCATTACGAAGATATGAAAGCAATAATTTCTTTGGCTTTGGTGGATAAATAATTTTAAGAAAAAATCTCTTGCATTATAAATATTAATCTAGTATAATTTACAAATAGAAAAATTAAAAAACTTTGATTTGGAAGTAGTAGATTTTTTAAGTCTTTAAGAGAGCTGCTGGGTGGTGTGAAGCGGTAGATGATATTATCGAACTCGTCCAAGGAGTTGCTAATTTGAATAGCTGTTAATTACAGCTTAGTAATTTTAGCCGGCAAATACCGTTATATTAATGAGTGAAATAGCTAATGCTATTTAATTTGGGTGGTACCACGGATTATTCGTCCCATGTCGTTTGACATGGGATTTTTATATTTTGAATAAATTTAACTTTTGCTTATATAGCAAGGTTTAAAAATATTATTGGTAAAAGAAAGGAAGATATTATGAAAACTTATAACCCACAACATATTGAAAAAAAGTGGCAAAAAATTTGGGAAGAAAAGAAAACCTTTAAAGCACATGACAATTCTGACAAGAAGAAATTCTACTCTCTTGTAGAATTCCCTTATCCATCTGGTGCTGGACTTCACGTTGGACATATTAGAGCATATACTTCTTTGGAGGTTATATCAAGAAAGAGAAGACTTGAAGGATACAATGTATTGTTTCCAATAGGTTGGGATGCATTTGGATTGCCAACTGAAAACTATGCAATTCAAACTGGAGAACATCCTAGAAAGGTAACTGATAGAAACATCGAGGTGTTTACATCGCAATTGAAGGCTGCTGGATATTCATTTGATTGGGATAGAACAGTTGATACAACAGATCCTAATTATTACAAATGGACTCAATGGATATTTTTAAAAATGTTTGAAAAAGGCTTAGCTTTTAAAGATAAGACTTATGTTAACTTCTGTAATACATGTAAGGTTGTTCTTGCAAATGAAGAATCACAGGATGGACTTTGTGATAGATGTGGTAGTGAAGTAGTACAGATGGAAAAGGATGTATGGTTCTTAAAAATTAGAGACTATGCTGATAAGCTTCTAGAAGGACTTGCAGATGAAAATATAGATTTCCCATCTAGAATTAGAATGGAGCAAGAAAACTGGATAGGACGTTCTTATGGAGCAGAGGTAGATTTTAAAATAAATGGCATAGATGAAAAGCTAAGAGTATTTACGACAAGACCAGATACTCTATATGGTGTGACTTTTATGGTTATTGCACCTGAGCATCCATTGATTGAAAAATATTCTGATAAGATTTCTAATCTATCTGAAATAAGAGCATATCAAGATACGGCAAAGAAAAAATCAGAGTTTGAAAGAGTACAGCTTGCAAAGGATAAGACAGGTGTACAGATACAAGGATTAAGTGCGATTAACCCAGTATCAAATGAAATAATTCCTATTTGGGTAGCTGACTATGTAATGATGGGTTATGGTACCGGAGCAATAATGGCTGTTCCAGGTCATGATACAAGAGACTGGGAGTTTGCAGAGAAGTTTGGTATACCAAAAATCGAGGTTATTCAAGGTGGAGATATAACTAAAGAAGCTTATACTGACACAGAGGATGGAATTTTAGTTAACTCTGGAATACTAAATGGATTAAGAGTAAAAGAAGCAAAATCAAAAATTATAGAATTCCTTAAGGAAAATAATATAGGTGTCCCTAAGACTAATTATAAAATGAAGGACTGGGCATTTAACAGACAAAGATATTGGGGAGAGCCATTTCCTATTATACATTGTGAGAAGTGTGGTGCTGTTGGAGTTCCAGAAAAAGATTTACCAGTTAGACTTCCAGATGTTGAAAATTATAAACCAACAGATACAGGAGAATCTCCACTAGCCAATATAGATGAGTGGGCAAATACTACTTGTCCTAAGTGTGGAGGTCCTGCAAAGCGTGAAACAGACACTATGCCTCAATGGGCGGGCTCATCATGGTACTTCCTAAGATATATGGATGCACACAATGATAACGAGCTAGCTTCAAAAGAAAACTTGAACTATTGGGGACAGGTAGATTGGTATAATGGTGGAATGGAGCACGTTACAAGACACTTGATTTATTCAAGATTCTGGAATAGATTCTTATATGATATCGGAGTTGTGCCAAATGCAGAGCCTTATAAGAAAAGAACTGCTCAAGGCTTGATACTTGGACCAGATGGAGAAAAGATGTCAAAATCAAGAGGAAATGTTATAAATCCTAATGATATCATTGATGAGTTTGGTGCTGATACATTAAGAACATATGTAATGTTTATAGGTGACTATGAAAAAACTGCAATTTGGTCAGAAAGTAGTGTAAAAGGCTGTAAGAGATTCTTGGATAGAGTTTGGAAGCTTCAAGAAATATTAAAGGATGAAGAAGAATATTCACAAGCTCATACGTCTTTGATGCATAAAACTATTAAAAAGGTTACACAGGATTATGAATCAATGAAGTTCAATACAGCAATTGCAGCAATGATGAGTGCTATAAATGAGTTTTATGACAGTGGCTTTATTACTAAAGCAGAACTCAAAACTCTTATAATACTTCTAAATCCAATTGCTCCACATATTACAGAGGAAATTTGGGAAGAGCAAAAATTTGGTGGTATGTTAAATGAGACTATGTGGCCAGAGTGGGATGAATCAAAAACTATAGATGATGAAATAGAAATGCCTGTACAGATAAACGGAAAGGTACGTGGTAAAGTAATGATTTCTAAGGATGCTGATCTAGTAGAAGCAAAGGCAAAGGCTAATGCAGATGAAAATATCATGAAGTTCTTAGAAGGTAAAACAATTGTAAAAGAAATCTATGTAGCAGGAAAAATATTTAATATAGTTGTTAAGTAGTAAGTAGTTTAGCTTAGAGATAAAACACAGATTGTATATATTCAATTAGCATATTAATTATATGTGCAATCTGTGATAAATTGCTCAATACAAATTATATTAAACAACAAATAAAAAGGATTTATAAAATGAAAAAGTTATTAAAGTTCTTTGAAAAAAGACAAGTAGTAGCTCTTATTATCTTGTCGATTTTTCTTAATGTTTTAATCGAGGTTCTTGCTAGAAAATCATTGCTTTTAGGATTGAAACACATAATTTTTAATGCACCAATATTTTTATATAATACATTATTGATATTATCTATCTTATAAATATCATTTTTGTTTAGAAAAAGATATTTTTTTGCATTAGTTATAACTATCATTTGGTTGGCACTAGGTATTGGTAATTTTGTTGTCAAACTATATAGAACTACTCCATTATCAGCTATTGATTTTACAATAGCTAAATCTGGTATAAAAATTATGCCAATGTATTTTGCATATTGGCAAATCATATTATTAGCTATAGCTGTATTAGCTGTGATAGCATTTATTATTTTTGCATGGATAAAATTACCTAAGAAGAAACCAAATTATAAAATAGCAATACCTGCTGTAGCTGCAGTTGCACTTTTTACTACCTTAGTTACTATATTATATATTCAGTTTAATGTTTTAAGTAATAATTTCCGTAATCTTGTTTATGCACATAGAAGATATGGATTTGTATATTGCTTTTCACGAACTTTGTTTGATAGAGGTATAGATAGGCCAAAGGATTACTCAAAGGATGCTATAGATGAAATTATTAGTGATATAATTGATGCTGATAAGGATAAATTTGGTGGATTGAATGGTCATAATAACGATAAATTTGAAAATAGTCAGATTAGTGATTTGGATTTAGAAAAGCTTGAAGAGTTACAGAAGGATAAGCCTAATATAATATTTTTACAATTGGAATCTTTCTTTGATGTAAACTATATGAAGGCATTTTCTTATTCAGAAGATCCAATCCCTATATTTAGACATTTGAAAAACAGCTATAGCTCTGGATTTATGTCTGTAAAATCAATTGGTGCTGGAACTGCAAATACCGAATTCGAAGTAATGACAGGTATGAGCTTAGAATTTTTTGGAGTTGGAGAATACCCATATACTACTGTATTAAAGGAATCAACATGTGAAACTATAAGCTATAATTTAAAGGAGCTTATGTATAAAACACATGCTATTCATAATCATACTGCTACATTTTATGATAGAAATACAGTATTTCCAAAGCTTGGATTTGATAGCTTTACACCATTAGAATACATGGGTAATGTCGAGTATACTAGTACAGGTTGGGCAAAGGATAATATACTAACTCAAGAAATAGTAAAGGCATTAAAATCAAGTAAGGGTAAAGATTTTGTGTACACAATATCTGTTCAAGGACATGGAAAATATCCAACAGAGATTTCAGATATAGAACAGAAAATAAAATTATCTGTAAAAGACATAACTAGCTTAGATAATAATCTACCTGAAGATAGTGAAATTACAAATGAAGATATTATAGCATTTGCTGAGCAAAATCAAATACCGTTTGAGTATTATATTAATCAACTTCATGAAATGGATAAGTTTGTTGGTGGTTTGATTTCAACACTTAAATCAATTAATGAGCCAGTTGTTCTAGTTATATTTGGTGATCATTTACCAGCATTTGAAATAGAACCAGAATACCTAGAAAATAATGATATTTTCCAAACAGAATATATTATATGGGATAATATAGGGCTTGAAAAAATAGATAAGGATTTAAGTGCATACCAGCTTTCATCAGAAATTTTAAATAGATTAAATATAACAAATGGAATTTTAACAAAGTTCCATGAAAAGAATAGTAAGAACGAAGATTATAAAGCTCAATTAGAAATGCTTGAGCATGATATGCTTTATGGTGAAAGAGAGGTATACGGTGGAGTGAATCCATATACTCCAACAGATATGAAGATGGGAATAGATGAAATTACAATTAGTAGTGCATCTATAATAGAAGATTCAATATTTGTAATAGGTAATAATTTTACAAAATGGAGTAATGTATATTTAAATGGTAAAAAGCAAGCTACAAAATTTAATGATAAAAGTTTATTAATAGTAGAAAACACAGAAGCTAAAGTTGGAGATATAATAACTGTAGTGCAAATAGCAGACGATGGTGTAGTACTTGGAAGCTCAAAAGAATATGAGCTTAAACAATAAGCCTACAACATCAATAAATATGAAAGAATTAAAAATAATATTTGTGATATTTCAATTGTAAAGCCCTCTATTGATGAGGGCAATATTTTTATTTTTGAATCAAAATAGTTCATTATAAAACTGCTTATAACATATGTAAGAGATAATGATATAACCAATCTATAATTAATTAGTAATGTAATAACAAAAGAAAATATAAATGCAAAAATAGAATGATTTCTTGTGCTAAATTTTAATATTGGAGCATTTGATTTATCTCTTTTAATTATTAAAGCTTGAATAATTAAATTGCTAAAGCCAACAACTGGTAAAATTAAAATAACTCTTAATGATGATACAGAAAATAATACGAAATATAATATGCATAATACTACAAGGCTAATAATGCTATAAAATTGTTTATTATCATCATTTGTATTAATAATAATATTTATAGTTTTATAAGTATCCTTAATATTAGAAGCTTTAGTAATAATGCAATAATATATTAGAAGCAAAGCTCCTGCAAGCATTGGTTCATAAAAAATTTTAAAAATTGAAAATGGAATAGTACAAAATCCAATAATAAGTCCTAAAAGAGGTAATAAAAATACAGCGAAGGAGTAATCAGCTTCTTCGGTTTCTGCGTAAAATTTAATATTAAATAAGGTAAATTTTTTTAGAATGAGTAATGCACCGACAAATAAATTTTTAGCTTCAAACATGATAACCTCTTTTAAAGATTTTTTATACTATAATATTTATTAATTTATAATTATATCACAATTATAGCTTCAATAAAATATTTTTATTGTAGTTACTAAGAAAAAAATGTAAAATGTTTTATACAGATAAATTGCTTGGAGGATTTAATGAAAATAACGATATTATCAGTAGGAAAAATAAAGGAAAAGTTTTTTGTTGATGCAATTAATGAATATAAGAAAAGACTTACTAAATTCTGTACTATAGTTGAAGAAATAATACAGGATGAAAGAGCTGATGAGAACTTTTCAGAAAAAGAGATTGAACAGGTAAAGTTATTAGAAGGTCAGAAAATTCTAAAAAAAATTAAAGACAGTAGCTACGTAATAGCTTTATGTATTGAGGGTACACAGCTCAGTTCCACTGAATTAGCAAATAAATTGAGTAATTTAGCTATAAATGGTAGCTCAGATATATGTTTTGTTATTGGAGGAAGTAATGGATTATCTGATGAGGTTATAAAAAGAGCAGATATGAAGTTATCCTTTTCTAAAATGACATTTCCTCATCAATTATTTAAAGTAATACTATTAGAGCAAATATATAGAGCGTTTAAAATAAATGCAAATGAAAGCTATCATAAATAGCTTAAAATTTTTTACTATTAGACTATTTTAAAAGCATTGTTAAGCACTTATTTATGTTGCAATAAAACAATATTTATAATATACTTATATCAATTGATTTTAAAAATAATACTTATGAATATAATATAGTGGAGGATTAAATGAGAAATAAGAAATTAATAAGCAATTTTATGTTGACCATTACTGCAATTATATGGGGTACTGCGTTTGTTGCTCAAAGCGTTGCAACTGATCATATAGGGGCATTTGCTTTTAATGCTGCTAGGAATTTAATTGGTGGTCTAGTATTAATACCATATATTCTTATTACTAATAGATTTAAAGAAAAAAACTCAATAGAGGGTACTAATGAAAATAAAGAGAAATTAACATTGTCTAATTGGTTTAAGCAGAATAAAATCTTAATTGTTGGTGGAATTTTATGTGGCTTTTTCTTATTTGGAGGAAGTACATTCCAACAACTAGGAATTAAATATACAAGTGCTGGTAAAAGTGGTTTTATAACTGCATTATATATAATTTTAGTACCTGCCGTTGGCATTTTTTTCAAGAAAAAGGTACCATTTAAGGTTTGGATTTGTGTACTTATAGCTATAATAGGATTTTATTTAATTAGTATAAAGGAAAACTTAACTATTAATATAGGAGATTTATTAACTTTAATTTGTGCTTTCTTCTTTACATTCCATATTTTAGTTATTGATTATTTCTCTCCTAAGGTTGATGGAGTAAAATTGTCATGTATACAATTTTTTGTAACTTCAGTAATTTCTTTATTATTTAGTTTAATATTTGAAAGTACTAAATTATCTGACTTGATTGGAGCTTGGTTCCCTATATTATATGTAGGTATATTCTCGTGTGGAGTTGCTTATACACTTCAAATTATTGCACAAAAAAATACAGAGCCTGTTATAGCATCATTAATTATGAGCTTAGAGTCAGTTTTCGCAGCTCTTTCAGGTTGGTTGATATTAAACCAAACATTATCATTTAAAGAAGCAGTTGGATGCTTGCTTGTATTTATAGCAATAATAATAACACAATTACCAAGTAGAAATATTGAAAAAGTAAAAATGGAGTAAATTATAATGAATAGTATAAATAAAAGCAGTGTAAATAAACCTATAGCTGTTTTTGATTCTGGTTTAGGTGGCATAAGTGTCTTAAAGGAGTTGGTTAAGCTTATGCCAAACGAAAATTATATTTACTATGGAGACTCGTATTATGCTCCATATGGCACAAAAAGCAAAGAAGAAATAATCGAGAGATGTATTCAAATATGCGATTATTTTATTAGTAAGGATGTAAAAGCAATAGTCATAGCATGTAATACTGCTACAAGTGCTGCTGCAAATGCTTTAAGAGATAGATATAAACCTCTTCCTATAATAGGAATGGAACCAGCTTTAAAACCAGCTGCTCATAATAAGAAAAATAATAATATTGTAGTAATGGCTACAAACCTAACATTAAATGAAGAAAAGTTTAATAATCTCATGAAGCAATATAGTGATACTAATAATATTATTAAAATGCCATGTCCTGAGCTTGTAAATATTGTAGAAAAGGATATGCTTCATGATAATGCACTAATAGAGAAAACACTTCTGAGTTATTATAATAATGTTGATATAAATACATTGGACAGTGTAGTTTTAGGTTGTACTCATTTTGTGTTCTTTAAGGAGCATCTGCGTAAAATTCTTGATAAAAGAACTAATATAATTGACGGAAATGAAGGCACTGCAAGACATTTAAAAGAAGTATTAGAAAACACAGGTAATTTAAATATAGGTGCTGGTAGTGAAGAAATTGTATTTTTAAATTCCCATAATGATGAAAAGTATATAGAATTATCTAAAATGTTGTTTAAAATTCAATAATTTTTATACTTTTAAAAATATTTTCAAAAAACATTTGACATACTAATTGTGTTGTGGTAACATAGACAAGCTGTCTAAAAAACAGTGAGTTTAGAGCTCTTTCGGAAAAATAAGGAAATAAAAATGTTTAAAAAAAGAGTTGACAAGTTAAATTGCTTATGTTAACATAGACAAGCTGTCAAAAACAGTGAGTTTAGAACA